>NZ_JBYCLG010000146.1:0-4948 GCF_057473785.1 Mycobacterium sp. TH-M103 | reverse complement strand
TCCCGCCCACCTCCCAGAACCAGGCCGCGATCGAAGCCGACCTGGCCGGTGTCGTGGCCGGCAACCTCGCGCTCGACGACGCCGCGCTGACCACCCTGTGCGAACGGGTGATCCGCAGCCACGATCCCTGCATCTCGTGTTCGGCGCACTTTTTGACCCTGACGGTGGACGGGCGGTGAGCGCCGGCGTCGTCGTGCTCGGCCTGGGCAACGCCTACCGGCGCGACGACGGCGTGGGCGTCGCCGCCGCGGCGGCGTTCGAGCGGCTCGCGTTGCCCGGCGTCGAGGTCCGCGCGGCGATCTCGGACCCCATGGACCTGATCGAGGCGTGGTCGGGCCGGGACCTGGCGGTGGTGATCGACGCCGTCGTCACCACCCCGGCGGTGCCGGGCCGCGTCCGCCGCTGCGCGCTGGGCGACCTGGACACCGGGGCGGGCCTGAGTTCGCACGGCCTCGACGTCGCGGGGGCCCATGCGCTGGGCCGGGCGCTCGGACGGGTGCCCGGCGCGGTGGTGGTGTTCACCGTCGACGCCGCCGACGTCGGGCACGGGCCCGGCCTGACTCCCCGGGTCGCGGCGGCCGTGCCACGCGTGGTCGAGCAGGTCGTGAACGAGGTCAGCCGCCCGACAGCGAACCGATCGCGGCGCCCAGCTTCGCGGTGACCTCGTCGGCGACGGCCACCAGCTCCTTGTTGCCGGTGACCTGGACCAACACGGCCGGGTTCATGCCCTCGATGATGACGATCCCCGGGGCGTCCGGGTCGGCGCGGACCACCACGTTGCAGGGCAGCAGCAGCCCGATCTCCCGTTCCAGGCCGATCGCCCGATGGGCCAGCACCGGGTTGCACGCGCCGAGGATCAGGTAGTCCTCCATGTCCACGTCGAGCTTGGCCTTGACGGTCGCGGCGACGTCGATCTCGGTCAGCACGCCGAAACCCTGATCTGCCAGCGCTTTTCGGGTGCGGGCCACCGCGTCGTCGAATCCGGTTGCCAAGCTCGTCGACAGTGCGATGCCCACGCTCGGTCCTCCACCCCCGCGCTGCGCGTTCATATCCCGACATCGCAGCACGCGCGCGGGCCCGGGGGCGAGGGACCGAAGTCCCACGACGGAAGGACCTTGGTCGCCGAACACGACGTGCCGACCTGAGGACGAACGGCTCTCGCGGACGGGCCCGGGCGCCAATTAGCGTGAACCCTCTGGTGCGCGGGCACCGGCTACCCGGGGAGCGAACACGGCATGAAGGTCAGGCGGGACGGCGGGCGCCCCGCTTCGGTGCGCGGCCGGGAACGGGTGCTGGTCAGCGCCGACGTCCCGGCGGCCCGCATCGGCAGCGTGGTGCTGCTGGCGTGCGTGCTCGGCTGGACGACGGTGCTGGCCGCGCGCCACTACCTCGGCGACGGCCGGGTCAGCCCCGGCCGGTTCGGGTGGTCGTTGGCGTTGCTCGGCGCGGTCGCGCTGATCGCGCGGGGCATCTTCCTGGGCCGGCCGGTCACCACCGGGCATGCCTGGGCGGCGGCCGGCGCGGTGGCCGGCGGGCTGTGCGCGCACTTCCTGTCGTTCGCGCTGCCCGGCAACCTGCTGGTCGCCGGCGCCGGGGCGGCCCTCATGTGGCCCACCACGGTGCGCCCCCAGCCCGAATTGCTCGAGCAGGTCTGGACGCTGGTCGACGCCACCCACGGGGATGCGTTGGCGCCCTTCGCCATGCACTCGGGCAAGAGCTATCACTTCAACGCCGAGAAGACCGCGGCCATCGCCTACCGCGCCCGGCTCGGATTCGCCGTGGTCAGCGGCGACCCGATCGGCGACGAAGACCGGTTCGGCGACCTGGTCGCCGACTTCGTGCGCAGCTGCCGCGAGCGGGGCTGGCGCATCATCGTGCTGGCCGCGGGCCAGCGGCGGCTGGAGCTGTGGCGCGGCGGGGCGGTGAGCGCGCCGGTGCTGGCCGTGCCGATCGGGCACGACGTCGTCGTCGACGTCGGCCGGTTCAACCTGCGGGGCCGGCGATTCCGCAACCTGCGCCAAGCGGTGCAGCGCACCCGCAACGGCGGGGTCACCACCGAGATCGTCGACGAACAACACCTCGACGGCCCGCTGACCGCCCAGCTCACCGAGGTGTTGTATTCGGCGCACCGCGTCGCACGCACCGAACGCGGCTTCTGCATGAACCTCGACGGGGCCCTGCAGGGCCGCTTCCCCGGGATCAGGCTCGCCGTCGCCCGCGACCGGGACGGGCGAGTGGTGGCCTTCCACCGGTACGCCACGGCCGGGCACGGTTCGGAGGTGTCCCTCGACGTGCCCTACCGCCGCCCCGACGCGCCCAACGGCGTCGACGAGCGGCTCAGCGTCGACATGATCCTCGACGCGCGAGCCCATGGTGCCCAACGCCTTTCGCTGGCCTTCGCGTCGTTCCCGGAAATCTTCGACGCGACCCGCCCGACCGTGGCGCAGCGCGTCGCCTACCGCCTGATCCATCTGCTGGATCCGCTGATCCGGCTGGAGTCCCTCTACCGCTACCTGTGCAAGTTCCATGCGCTGGGGGAGCGGCGCTACGTGGTGCTGTGCGCGCGCCACATCCCTTCCGCGCTGATCGTGCTGCTGTCCCTGGAGTTCCTGCCGCGCCCGCGCCGGCTCAGGAGCGGTCCTGGCGGGGCGGCCCGCCGAACCGGAAACGGCGGCCCGTGACACGCCGGGGGATGACCCGCACATAGTGCGACTTCTCCGACGTCGTCCACGGCAACACCTGGGCGCGCTCGGCGTCCTCGATCTCCTCGTTCGTGCGCAGCGACCGGGCGGTGCCCCGGATGATCACGCTCCAGCCCTCGGCGACGTTGTGGTCGTCGACCTCGAAAAGCACGTCGTTGTTGATCACGGTGCTGACCAGCTTGGTGCCTTCGGCGGTGCGGAACAGCACGCTGCGGCGCTGCACGACGTAATTGACCGGGAAGATCTCGGGCTGGCCGTCGACGCTGGTTACCAGCCGCCCCAGCGTCACACCGGCCATCAGGTCCCAGCATTCGCTCTCCGGCAGGATGCTGACCCCATCATCGATCATTGACATCGGCCATCCCCTTCGTCGACACGGCTGTGTCCCCGATGCTAGCCGCGCGGTGCGCCGCGGACGCCGGCCGAAGGTCCCGCGCCGCAGGGACCAAAGTTGTTCGCCCGGTTGGCCGGTGCCGGGGACCGGCGTTGCCACGCAGTGCCCGGGTGGCCGAATGCCTCGACGTAAGCAACTACCGCGCACGAGTTTCCCACGAACCACCCCGCATCGGGTATCGCGGTTTGGTTCGCTGGGGCCGTATCCGAAAAAGGGCCGTATCCGAAAAGAGCGGCCCACGCCGGGTCAGCGGATCTCGAGTACCTCGTCCACCGGGCGCCGCGGTGTGGGAGGCGGTGGGAACTCCATGCGCGGTGCAATCCCGGCGCGGATCAGCAGCTGCGGCTGGCCCTGCTCGTCGAGCAGGCGGCGCACGATGTCGCGGCTTTCGTCCAACTCGATCAGATGCGTCAGCGTGCACGTCGCCAGGAACGCCAGCGTGCATTCCAGCAGGACCGTCGACAACGCCTCGCCGCACCGCAACGCGTCCTTTCCGGTGTCCTCAGCGGAGGACACCACGAGAATCTTCGACCAGTCCGCCCCGACCTCCGGGCGCCGGTCCCCGTGGCCGCGTGCGGGGAACTCGCGTCCCACATCGACCCGGCGGTGTTCCTTCTCGGAGGCCAGCGCGCTGGGCGGCACCCCCTCGGTCAGCGCGAACGGTGAAGTCCACCAATCGAGTTCGGCGTGATAGGAGGAATCGTCGCGGCGCAGCAACCCGCTGAGCTGTGACGCCCTGGCCAGCAGCGGACGCACGTCGTCGGAGAGCACGTCGAGCCGCACGGGGCCGTCGGCGATGACGCCGCGCAGGCTGGGTTCGAAGATGTTCCAGTAGGTGGGCTGTCCCAGCGGGAGCCGGTCGGTTCTGCGGTGCAGGATCGCCGCGGCGTGGTCGCGCTGAGACTTGGCGACGTGGTCGACGGAACGGAACTCGATCGACGCCAAACGGTCGGGGTCCCCCGGGCTGGGGAACCGGTCGACGACCGCGCGCCAACCCGCGGCCAGCATCGCGACCCGGAAGTGATCGAGCACGGCGCCGCAGCTGATCAGCGCCTGCCGGCCCGAACGGTCCGTGCCCGGCACCATGCGCCGGCGATCCAGGTACAGGTGCACCACGCCGTTGCCGGCGACCCATCGCCACGGCTGGCTGTTGTGCACCGACGGGGCGCGGCACGCCAACCGCACCGCCCCGCGGAGAATCTCGGTGTCCGGCGTCTTGCCCATGACGTCAACCTCTCGCCCGGTCCCGCCTGCCCTCGAGGGTAGAAAGCAGCAGCGTTGACGACTAGGGACGTTGGTCCCGTCCCGCGGGGCCGTTGGACGCCCCGCCACGTTCGGCTTTCGCGCTTCCGACCACGTCGGCCGGCGTGCGCAGCGACGCGTGGTCCGACTCGGGGGTATCCCCACGTGGGTATGCCACGTGGGGATGTGCACGCGGAGCCGGCCGTGGATGCCGCCCCGGCCGTTGCGCCAGGCCATGGAGTCGAGGTCCACCCGGATGCGCAACAGCGCGTCCTCGCGGATGCCGTCAGGGTCGACTTCGGGAGCGATCCTGGTCGCCATGGCCGGCCCCGCGTCACGGGTGGAACGGCCCGGTTCTCGATGGCGGGGTTCTCTCCGCCGGCCCCATCGTTTCCGCGCGACCCGTCACGCGATGGAGACGCACGCCGTCGGCTCTCGGGTGAGGGGCTTCTAGCTGTTGCGGGTTGAGTGGTCGGTAGTTGATGCTCCTATTTCTGTTAAAAGTCAAGCGGCGTGTGAGGTGTTTCTGACTTTGCGATAGACATTCGCGTTTGATCAGACAACATCGTCGGGATCCTGTATGGGTTGAGTGTGCCTTTGCTGGCGGTGC
>NZ_JBYCLG010000145.1:0-4561 GCF_057473785.1 Mycobacterium sp. TH-M103 | reverse complement strand
CTCAAGGACGTCGTCAAGCAGGGCATGCGCGACCGGTTCGACGAGATGCGCCGCATGGGCATCCGCACGGTGATGATCACCGGCGACAATCCGTTGACCGCGAAGGCGATCGCCGACGAGGCCGGCGTCGACGACTTCCTCGCCGAGGCCACCCCCGAGGACAAGCTCGCCCTGATCAAGCGCGAACAGGAAGGCGGCAGGCTGGTCGCAATGACCGGTGACGGAACCAACGACGCGCCGGCCCTGGCGCAGGCCGACGTGGGCGTGGCGATGAACACCGGCACCTCGGCCGCCAAAGAGGCCGGCAACATGGTCGACCTAGACTCCGACCCGACCAAACTCATCGAGATCGTCGAGATCGGCAAGCAACTGCTGATCACCCGCGGCGCGCTGAGCACCTTCTCGATCGCCAACGACATCGCAAAGTACTTCGCGATCATCCCGGCCATGTTTGTCGCCCTGTTCCCCGGGCTCGACCTGCTCAACATCATGCGCCTGCACAGCCCGGAGTCGGCGATCCTGTCCGCGGTGATCTTCAACGCGCTCATCATCGTGGCACTGATACCGCTGTCGCTGCGCGGCGTGCGCTACACGCCGAGCAGCGCGTCGAAACTGTTGAGCCGCAACCTCTACGTGTACGGCCTCGGCGGCATCGTCGCCCCGTTCATCGGTATCAAGCTGATCGACCTGATCGTTCAATTCGTCCCAGGGATGTCCTGACATGAAGTTCTCGAGTTTCGTCCGCATCCACTGGGCGGCCCTGCGTGCGCTGCTGGTGCTCACCGCGATCACCGGCCTGGCCTACCCGCTGCTCGTCTGGCTGGTCGCCCAGATACCCGGACTGCACGACAAGGCCGAAGGATCGATCCTGACCGCCGACGGCAAGCCGGTCGGCAGCCGGCTGATCGGTCAGCTGTTCACCGGCCCGGCCGGCAAGCCGCTGCCGCAGTACTTCCAGAGCCGGCCCTCGGCCGCGGGCGACGGCTACGATCCGCTGTCCTCGGGTGCGAGCAACCTCGGCCCGGAGAACATCGTCGACGCACCGGGCAAGCCGAGCCTGCTCACGCAGGTGTGCACGCGCAGCGCCGCGGTGGGGCGCCTGGAAGGTGTGGACGGGTCGCGGCCCTTCTGCACGGGCGGCGGTGTGGGCGCGGTACTTTCGGTGATCGGCCCGCGCGACGCACGCGGTAACGTCGTCCACCCCACGCGGGTGGTCAGCGTCAACGAGCCGTGCGCATCGACGCCGGCGCCGTTCCTGGCCGGCTACGAGGGGGTGCGCGTCGAGTGCGCAAAAGACCGCGAGGACTACTCGATCGGACAGATCGTGCCCGTCCGCGGCGCCGCGCCCGCCGACCCGGTAGTGCCCGCCGACGCCGTCACCGCCAGCGGCAGCGGCCTGGACCCGGACATCTCGCCGGCCTACGCCGACCTGCAGGTGGCACGGGTGGCCAGGGCGCGTCACGTCGGCCCGGAGCAGATAAGCAAGCTCGTCGCGCAGAACCGGAACGGCCGCGCCCTAGGGGTCTTCGGCGAACCGACCGTCAACGTGCTGCGGCTCAACCTGCAACTCGACCACTGGTATCCGCTGCCCGGCTGACCGCTGGGGGATGATGGTTGACGTGGACGACCACACACCCAAGCGCGGGGAGCTGCGCATCTACCTCGGCGCGGCCCCGGGTGTTGGCAAGACGTACGCGATGCTCGGCGAGGCGCATCGCCGGCTGGAGCGCGGCACCGACCTGGTGGCGGGGGTGGTGGAGACCCATGGGCGCGCGAAAACCGCTGAGCTGCTTGAGGGTATCGAAGTCATCCCGCCGCGCTACGTCGACTATCGCGGCGGCAGCTTCCCCGAGCTCGACGTGCCGGCCGTGCTCGCCCGCCATCCGCAGGTCGTCCTGGTCGACGAACTCGCCCACACCAACACACCGGGCAGCAAGAACGCCAAACGCTGGCAGGACGTCGAGGAACTGCTCGACGCCGGGATCACGGTGATCTCCACCGTCAACGTCCAGCACCTGGAGAGCCTGAACGACGTCGTCGCCCAAATCACCGGTATCGAACAGCGGGAGACCGTGCCGGACTCGATCGTGCGCGAGGCCTCGCAGGTCGAACTCATCGACATCACCCCGGAAGCGTTGCGCCGCAGGCTTTCCCATGGAAACGTGTACACCCCGGAAAAGGTCGACGCGGCACTGTCCAACTACTTCCGCCGGGGAAACCTCACCGCCCTGCGGGAATTGGCGCTGCTGTGGCTGGCCGACCAGGTGGACACCGCGCTGGCGACCTACCGCGCGGAGAACAAGATCACCGCCACCTGGGAGGCACGCGAGCGGGTCGTGGTGGCCGTGACCGGCGGCCCGGAATCCGAGACGCTGGTGCGGCGGGCGTCGCGGATTGCGTCGAAATCCAGTGCCGAGCTCATGGTCGTGCACGTAGTCCGCGGCGACGGCCTGGCCGGACTCTCGGAGTCCCGAATGGCCAAGATCCGTGAGCTGGCCAACAGCCTCGACGCCTCGCTGCACACCGTGGTCGGCGACGACGTGCCCAGCGCCCTGCTCGACTTCGCCCGCGAGATGAATGCGACTCAGCTGGTGATCGGCACGTCGCGACGGACCCGCTGGGCGCGCCTCTTCGAGGAGGGCATCGGCCCGCGGGTCGTCGAGCTCTCCGGCAAGATCGACGTGCACCTGGTCACCCACGAGGAGTCCAAACGCGGATTCCGCGCGGCGTCGCTGACCCGCCGCGAGCGACGGGCCACCTCGTGGCTGGCCGCCTTTCTGGTGCCATCGGTCATCTGCGCGGTCACGGTGTTCGCGCTGGACAGCTACCTTCAGACCAGCGGTGCCAGCGCGCTGTTCTTCGTCGGCGTGGTGGTGGTCGCCCTGCTGGGAGGCGTTGCGCCCGCGGTCTTCTCGGCCGTGCTGTCCAGCCTGCTGCTGAACTACTTCCTGACCGCGCCCCGACACACGTTCACCATCGCCGAACCCGACGCCGCCGTCACCGAGGTGGTCCTGCTGCTCGTGGCGGTGGCGGTCGCGGTGCTGGTCGACGGCGCGGCCAAACGCACCTGGGAGGCCCGGCGCGCCTCGCAGGAAGCCGAGCTGCTGACGTTGTTCGCGGGGTCGGTGCTGCGCGGCGCCGATCTCGAGACCCTGCTGGAGCGCGTGCGCGAGACCTACTCGCAGCGCGCGGTCAGCATGCTGCGCGAACCCGGCGAGGCGGACCGTACCGCTGGAAACAGGAGCCATGTCGTAGCCTGCGTCGGTAACGACCCGTGCCTGACCGTCGACTCCGCCGACACCGCGATCGAGGTCGGCGACGACGAGTTCTGGATGCTGCTGGCCGGCAGGAAGCTCTCCGCCCGCGATCGCCGGGTGCTGAGCGCGGTGGCCCGGCAGGCGGCCGGGCTGATCCGGCAGAGCGAGCTGGCCGAAGAGGCCAGCCGGGCCGAGGCGATCGTGCGGGCCGACGAGCTGCGCCGGTCCCTGCTCTCGGCGGTCAGCCACGATCTGCGCACCCCGCTGGCCGCGGCCAAGGTCGCCGTGTCCAGCCTGCGCGCCGAAGATGTGGCCTTCTCCCCCGAGGACACCGCCGAACTGCTGGCCACCATCGAGGAGTCGGTCGACCAGCTGACTGCGCTGGTCGGAAACCTCCTCGATTCCTCCCGCCTGGCCGCCGGCGTGGTTCACCCGGAGCTGCGCAGGGTGTACCTGGAGGAGACGGTGCAACGCGCGCTGGTCAGCATCGGCAAGGGCGCCACCGGCTTCTACCGCTCGGCCATCGACCGCGTGAAGGTCGACGTCGGCGACGCCGTGGTGCTGGCCGATGCCGGACTGCTCGAACGCGTGCTGGCCAACCTGATCGACAACGCGCTGCGGTACGCGCCCAACTGCGTGGTCCGGGTCAACGCGGGCCGGGTGGGTGATCGCGTCCTGATCAACGTCGTCGACGAGGGTCCCGGGATCCCGCATGGAACCGAAGACCAACTCTTCGCCGCCTTCCAGCGGATGGGCGATCAGGACAACACCATCGGCGTCGGGTTGGGGATGTCGGTGGCGCGCGGATTCGTCGAAGCGATGGGCGGCACCATCCAGGCCGGCGACACCCCGGGAGGCGGCCTGACCATCGTGGTGGATCTGGCCGCGCCGCAGGAGGCCCGATGACCCGCGCCGGCGACGATACAGAGCGCAGCGATGAGAAGGAGCGGCGCCGATGACCCGCGCCGGCGACGATACAGAGCGCAGCGATGAGAAGGAGCGGCGCCGATGACCCGCGTCCTGGTGATCGACGACGAGCCGCAGATCCTGCGCGCGATGCGCATCAACCTGTCGGTGCGGGGCTATGAGGTCGTCACCGCGTCGACCGGCGCGGCCGCCCTGCGTGCCGCGGCCGAACACAAGCCCGACGTGGTGATCCTCGACCTCGGCCTGCCCGACATCTCGGGCATCGAGGTGCTGGCCGGTTTGCGGGGCTGGCTCACGGCGCCGGTGATCGTGTTGTCGGCGCGCACCGACTCCTCGGACAAGGTCGCGGCGCTCGACGCCGGCGCCGACGACTACGT
>NZ_JBYCLG010000144.1:0-2882 GCF_057473785.1 Mycobacterium sp. TH-M103 | reverse complement strand
CCGGATCACCCGTTGCTGCGACGGCCCGTTGGGGGCGGTCAAACCGTTGGAGGCGCCGTCCTGGTTCACCGCCGAACCCCGCAGCAGCGCCAGGACTGGGTGGCCCAGCCGCCGCGCGTCGGCCAGCCGCTCCAGCACCAGCACGCCGACACCCTCCGACCACGAAGTCCCGTCCGCGGCACCGGCATACACCTTGCATCGGCCGTCGGCGGCCATCGCCCGCTGCCGGCTGAACTCGACGAACGCCGCGGGGGTCGCCATCACCGTCCCGCCCCCGGCCAGCGCCAGATCGCACTCGCCCGAGCGCAGCGACTGCGCCGCCAGGTGCATCGCCACCAACGAGGAGGAGCACGCCGTATCCACCGACACCGCAGGGCCTTCCAGGCCGAGCACGTAGGACACCCGGCCCGAGGCCACGCTCAGGGTCGATCCGGTGAGGCCGTATCCCTCCAGCTCCCCCTTGACCTCGCCGCCGTATCCGGCGTGGATGACCCCGGCGAACACCCCGGTCGCCGAACCGCGCAACCCGAGCGGGTCGATCCCGGCCCGTTCCAGGGCTTCCCACGAGATCTCCAGCAGCATGCGTTGCTGCGGGTCCATCGCCAGCGCCTCGCTGGGTCCGATGCCGAAGAACCCGGCGTCGAAGTCGGCGGCGTCGTGCAGGAAGCTGCCCCGGCGCGTGTACATCTTGCCGCGGGCGTCGGGATCAGGGTCGTAGAGGGCGTCCACGTCCCAGCCGCGGTCCGCCGGGAAGTCGCCGACGGCGTCGCGGCCCTCGATGACCAACTCCCACAGGCGTTCCGGGGAGTCGATCCCGCCCGGGTACCGGCAACCCATCCCCACCACCGCCACCGGCTCGGAGAGCCTGCCCTCCAGCTCGGACAGTTGGCGCCGGGTGCGGCGCAGGTCCGCGGTGAGCCGCTTCAGGTAGTCGAGCTGCTTGTCATCGGTGCCCGGCATCGTCACTCCTCAAGGTCTGGGGCATCAGTGGCCGAGTTCCTCGTCGAGGATGGCGAAGAGTTCGCTTTCGCTGGCGGCCTGGATGTCGTCGTCGGTGTCGTCGTCGGGGCGAGCGGCGGTGGTCAGTGCGGCGAGAAGGTGGCGCAGCCGGGTGGACATCTGCGCCTTGTCGTCGGGCCCGGCGTCCGGGCGGTCGAGCAGGGTTTGCAGTTCGCGTGCGACGGCATGGAAACGGGTCATCAGGTCGGGTTCCGCGGTAGCGGTGGTGGCGCCGAGCTGGGTGTCGAGGTACTCGGCCAGGGCGGTCGGGGTCGGGTAGTCGAAGATCAGGGTGGGCGAAAGGGATAGCCCGGTGGCGGTTTTGAGCCGGTTACGCAACTCGACGGCCGTCAGCGAGTCGAAGCCGAGCTCCTGGAAGGTACGGCCGCCGTCGAGGTCTGCGGCCTGCGCAAGGCCCAGCACGGTGGCGGCGTTGCTGCACACCACGCTCACCAGGTCACGCCGCCGCGTCTCGGGGCTCAGCCCGTGCAGGCGCGCGCCGAGGCCGCCCACCGACGCGGTGGCCCCGGTGTCGGCGACGACGCGGCGGGTGGGACGGGTAGCCAGGCCCAGCAGCAGCGGCGGCAGCGCCGCGGCGTGGCCGGACAGCGCGGCCCGATCCAGGTGCGAGGCCACCACCACGGGGCTGTCCGCGAGCAGGGCGGCGTCGAACGACGCGAGCGCCTGTTGCGTGGACAGCGGTGCCAGCCCGACCCGGCTCATCCGGGCCTTGTCCCGGGCTGCGAGGTGCGCCGTCATCGTCGAGGCCTGCTCCCAGAGCCCCCAGGCCAGCGACAGCCCGGGCAGGCCGCGGGCGCGCCGGTATCCGGCCAGCGCGTCCAGGAAGCTGTTGGCCGCGGCGTAGTTGCCCTGACCGGGCGTGCCGACGATCCCGGCCATCGAGGAGAACATCACGAACGCCGCGAGGTCGAGATCCCGGGTCAGCGAATGCAGATGCCAGGCGGCATCGGCCTTGGCCCGCAACACCGCATCGACCCGTTCCGGGGTCAACGAGGAGATCAGCCCGTCGTCGAGCACCCCGGCGGCGTGGACCACCCCGCTGAGCGGGCGGTCGGCGGGGATCCGTGCGAGCATCGCCGCCAGCGCGTCGCGGTCGGCCACGTCGCAGGCCACGACCGATACCTCGGCCCCGGCCTCGCGCAGCCCATCCACCAGTTCCGCGGCCCCGGCCGCGTCGGGGCCCGCGCGGCTGACCAGCAGGAGGTGCCGCACCCCGTGGCGGCTCACCAGGTGCCGGGCCAGCGCGGACCCGGCCATGCCCGTTCCGCCGGTGATCAGCACCGTGCCCGCGGCCAGCCCGACGCCGGGCGCGTCGGGCATGGTGAGCACCACCTTGCCGACATGCCGCGCCTGGCTGACGAACCGGTAGGCGTCCGCCGCGCGGCGCACGTCGAAAGTCTTGACCGGCAACGGCGCCAACACACCGTCGTCCAGCAGCCCGACCACCTCGGCCAGCAGCTGCGCGCAACGGTCGGGGCCCGCCTCCAGGAGGTCGAACGCGCGGTACCGCACTCCCCGATGGTCCCGGGCGACGACCTGGGCATCGCGGATGTCGGTCTTGCCCATGTCGATGAAGCGCCCGCCCGGGGCCAACAGCCGCAATGAGGCGTCGGTGAACTCACCGGCCAGCGAGTTGAGCACCACGTCCACACCCGCGCCGCCGGTGGTGGCCAGGAACTTCTGCTCGAACTCCAACGTCCGCGAGTCTCCGATGTGGTCGTCGTCGAATCCCATGTCCCGCAACGCGTCCCACTTGCCGCGGCTAGCCGTGGCGAAAACCTCTACGCCCCAATGCCTGGCCAGCTGCACCGCGGCCATCCCGACCCCGCCCGTCGCGGCGTGCACCAACACCCGCTCACCGG
>NZ_JBYCLG010000143.1:0-3105 GCF_057473785.1 Mycobacterium sp. TH-M103 | reverse complement strand
CGCCGCTGGTCCCGCAGTCGAGCAGCCGAATTCCGCTCTCGGACAAGGTTTTCGCGTGGCGGATGTCGTCGCGGTAATAGGAGTTGCCGCCGTCGATAACGATGTCGCCGGAGTCCAGCGTCTTGGCCAGCTCCTCGATGACTCCGGTGGTGATGGTTCCGGCCGGCACCATCACCCAGACGACACGCGGGGCGCTCAGCTTCTCGACGAGCTCTTTGACCGAGGACACCCCGGTCGTGTTGTCCTCACCGGCCATGGCTTTGACCGCGTCGGCGTTGTGGTCGTAGACCACGCATTCGTGGCCGTCGGCGACGAGGCGGCGCACGATGTTGGCGCCCATGCGGCCCAGTCCGATCATCCCCAGCTGCATTGCTGCTGTCTCCTTACTGTGCCGCGTTCGCGCCGCGAGGAAGCCACGGCGATTGCCAATTACGGTGACCGCGAAGCAGCGTGTGTGCGGCCTCGGGCCCCCAGGAACCCTGGTCGTAGAGGTGGATCCGGCCCGGCTTGTCGAGTAGCGGCTGCACGATGCGCCACGTTTCTTCGATCGCGTCTTCCCTGGCGAAAAGCTCGCGGTCGCCGGTCAACCCGGCATACAGCAAACGCTCGTAGGGGCGCACGGCCTCACCGAGGTCCACGGCGAACGACGAGTCCAGGTGAACGTCCTGCCACGAGCTGCCGACCTGTGCGGACAGCTGCAGCCGCAGCCCCGGGTCGGGGTCGATACGCAGCACGACCTGGTTGGGAGCCGGCGGCCGGCGGTTGGGAAGGAAGGAGTAACCGGGCACGTGGTGCAAGAACATCCGCACCTCGGTGACCCTTTCCGGCAGCGCCTTACCGGCACGCAAGAAGATGGGCACCCCGGCCCAGCGCCAGTTGTCGATCTCGGTGCGCAGCGCGATGTAGGTCTCGGTGCGCGAATTCTTGGCCACTCCGGGTACGTCGGTGTAACCCCGGTACTGGCCCCGCACGCAAAGTTGCGGGTCCAGGGCCGGCATGGCGCGAAACACCTCCGCCTTCTTGTCGTTGAGGTCGTCGGCGGAGGGCCCGACCGGGGGCCCCATGGCGACCAGCGCGAGCACCTGCAGCAGATGGTTTTGGACCACGTCGCGCAGCGCGCCCACCGCGTCGTAGAACTTGCCGCGGTCCGCGACGCCGAAGTCCTCGGCCATAGTGACGTGGATCTCCGAGATGCTCTCGCGGTCCCACAGCTTGGCCAGACTCTTGTTGGCAAAGCGCAGGTACTGCAGCTCCTCGACGGGTTGCTTGCCCAGGAAGTGGTCGACCCGCAGGATCTGGTCCTCGTCGAGCACCGCACGCAGCCGGGCGTTGAGGTCGCGCGCGGAGGCCAGATCGTGACCGAACGGCTTCTCCACGGCGACGCGAGCGTTCTCCAGGAGGTTCACCTTGGCGAGGTTCTCGACGATCGGCGCGAACAACGCCGGCGGCATCTCCAGGTAGAAGAGCACACGGCGGTCCGCGCCGATCTGATCGGCCAGCCGCGTGTAGAGCTTCCCGTCGACGACGTCGCCGTGCAGGTAGGAGAACCGGCCCGCCAGGCGGTCGAACACCCCCGCGTCGAAATCCTCGCCGGACGCCTTGATGGCGTCCCGCGCCCGCTCGACCAACTGGTCCACCGAGATATCGTCGCTGGCCACACCGATGATCGGGCAGTCGAGCAGGTTTCGGCGCTCGATCCGGTACAACGCCCGCAACGTCATCTTGCGGGCCAGATCCCCGGTGATTCCGAAAATGACGAGCAGGTCAGAGGGGATATCGTCACCGTCGGCCAAGCCGCACCTCCCGAAAGTCACCTGCGCGGCTTACTTGACAAGCATTACCCACGACGGCCGGGATCAACACTAGACACTATGCCGGGACCCGACAAACCGGAGCCGCGACGGCTTTTGGGAGGATGCTGATGTGGCTAACGTGCTGCCCATCGCCGCCTGCGTGCTGGCCGGATTTGCCGTAGCCGAAGCCGTTGCGCTGGTCGTCCTGGGGCGGCTGCTGTACCGAAGTCGCCGCGAGATCGAGGAACTGCGGGACCGAACCGATACGCGAGGTTGGCTGCTGTCGAGCGGCCGCGAGGCCGTCAAGACCGTGTGGCAAACCGCAAACCTGATCAACAAGGAGGGCTTCGGCGGCGCACTGCGCAGCTCGATCGAGGACCTCGCCGATTGGGCCGAGGTCGAGCGGCCCGACCTGGCGCGCGTCACCCCGGACGGCCGGGTGGTGATCCTGTTCTCCGACATCGAGGAATCCACCGCGCTCAACGAGCGCATCGGCGACCGGGCGTGGGTCAAGCTCATCAGCGCGCACGACAAACTCGTCTCAGGCCTCGTGCGACGGCACTCCGGGCATGTGGTCAAGAGCCAGGGCGACGGGTTCATGATCGCCTTCTCGCGCCCCGAAAACGCGGTGCGGTGTGGCGTCGACGTGCAACGCGCGTTGTGCACAGCGTCAAAACGCAAGCACCACGATGCGATTCGCGTTCGGATCGGCATCCACATGGGACGCTCCGTGCGTCGCGGTGACGACCTGTTCGGGCGCAACGTCGCCATGGCGGCGCGAGTCGCGGCCCAGGCCGTCGGCGGGGAGATCCTGGTCAGCGAAAAGGTGCGCGACGCCGTCGACGGCCGCCCCGACTGTCAGGGCATCGGGTTCGACGACGGCCGCGACGTCGAATTGAAGGGATTTTCGGGGACTTTCCGCCTGTTCGCCGTACAAGCGGACGTCTCGGATTGACCACCCTCCGCCTCGGATTCGGCCAGTCGCTGGTGCAGACGCGCCCGCACCTCGTCGGCGGTGTAGGCGCGTCGCCTGCGTTGATCGCGCGCGACCAGCGCTCCCCCGGCGACCACGCCGGCGGCACCAGCCAACCCGACCCACTTCCAGACGCTGCGCATGCGCCCAGGCTATCGCCGGTCGTGGTTAACTTGTTTGCCCATCGACCACCAGACACGGCAACGGCATCGGCCCCGAGAGCCAATGGACACACCTCGCGCGAGAAGATCGCCGTCATCGGCACACAATGCCTGCAATCTGCCCGTGGACCGGGGGCATCGGTGATCTGTCCGGCGGTTTCGGCCACGAACGGGATAA
>NZ_JBYCLG010000142.1:0-1828 GCF_057473785.1 Mycobacterium sp. TH-M103 | reverse complement strand
CACCGGGTGCCCGGCAACACCCGGGTGATCGCGTCGACGTTCCTGGGCCTGGTGCCCTCCCCCGCCACCCCCGAGCTGCCACCGGACACCCGCTGGCATCCGGTGAGCGCGCTGCCGCTGATGGCCTTCGACCACGGGCCGATGGTGACCCACGCACGCGCCCGGCTGGTGGCCAAGATGTCCTACACCAACATCGGGTTTGCCCTCGCGCCCAAGGAGTTCGCGCTGTCCGCCCTGCGCGACATCTACGGCGCCACGCTGGGCCACCCGGTCGACGCAACGAACCTGCAGCGGGTCCTCGTCCGGCGCGGGGTCATCACACAGACCGGTACCATCGCACAGTCGGGACGCAGCGGGGGGCGGCCGGCGGCGCTGTACCACTTCGTCGACTCCCAGCTGCGGGTCACCGAAGAATTTGCCGCGTTCCGGCCCCCCGGGCAGCCGTGAAGGTTTGGGACCCACCCCGCGGGGCTATCTGAGGTGGCAACCGGTGCGGCGGCGGCCGATCTGCCGGGCGTCGCCGCAGGCGAGCGGACCGACCGACACGAACTGGTCCAAACTGCGGCGATTACGTTTTGGTTACCACCCGTTCATACGCGACAATGCCGGTTGGCCAAGAAGGGATCCGTGATGGTTGAACTCGGCAATCTGGCGGGAGCGCGCGGCGCGGAGTGGATCGGCCGGCCACCACACGAGGAACTGCAGCGCAGCGTGCGCCCGCTGCTGCCGTCCGACGATCCCTTCTACCAGCCGCCGCTGGGCTATCAGCATGCCCAGCCGGGCACGGTGCTGCGCTCGCGCGACGTCGAACTGGCGTTGCTGGGCCTGATCCCGCAGGCCGTCAACGCCGTCCAGCTGCTCTACCGGACGATGGACCTCAACGGCGAGCCGGAGGCGGCGGCGACCACGGTGATCGTGCCTGCCGAGCTCGCTCCCGGGCAGACCTGCCCGCTGCTGTCGTATCAGTGCGCGATCGACGCCGTGTCGTCGCGCTGCTTCCCGTCCTATGCGCTGCGGCGCCGGGCCCGGGCGCTCGGGTCCATCGGCCAGCTCGAGCTGTTCCTGATCGCCGCCGCCGTCGCCGAGGGGTGGGCGGTTTCGGTGCCCGACCACGAGGGCCTCAAGGGGCTGTGGGGCGCCCCGTACGAACCCGGCTATCGCGTCCTGGACGGCATCCGGGCCGCCCTGAGCTCGGACCGGCTCGGGCTATCCCCGTCGGCGCCGATCGGGCTGTGGGGCTACTCCGGCGGCGGACTGGCCAGCGCGTGGGCCGCCGAGATGTCCGCCGACTACGCACCCGACCTGGACATCGTCGGGGCGGTGCTGGGATCACCCGTCGGCGATCTGGGCAACACCTTCCGCAGGCTCAACGGCAGCTTCCTGTCCGGCCTGCCCGCAATGGTCGTGGCGGCACTCGCCCACACCTATCCCGACCTGGACCGCATCATCAAGAAGCACGCCAGCGAAGAGGGCCGCGCCCTGCTGGAGTCGCTGGAGAACATGACGACCGTCGAAGCCGTCGTCCGGATGGCGGGCAAGAACATGGGCGACTACCTCGACGAACCGCTCGAGGCCATCCTGTCGACCCCCGAGGTCAGCTACGTCTTCGACCAGATCAAGCTGGGCGCCGCGGTGCCGACGCCGCCGGTGCTGCTCGTGCAGGCCGTGCACGACTACCTGATCGACGTCAACGACATCGACGTGCTCGCCGACGCCTATTCGACCGGCGGCGCCCGGGTCACCTACCACCGGGACGCGTTCAACGAGCACATGCTCCTGCACCCGCTGTCGGCCCCGATGACGCTGCGCTGGCTCACCGACCGGTTCA
>NZ_JBYCLG010000141.1:0-17459 GCF_057473785.1 Mycobacterium sp. TH-M103 | reverse complement strand
GAACGGGACGGCGGCAGAGGTGAGGGCGGAGGCGCTGAGTCCGGAGGCGGCGACGACGGCCGGACCGAGAAAACGAGCGATGTGGCGTGCGATCATGACGGGATAATCCCCCCCACCCGCGGATGCCAAACCTGCGAGATCATGCGCGGCTCGTGACCGTCGTCGCACACCGGCACGCCCGGCGGCGACCGCGACGGAATCGGGCGTACGCTGTCGTTAGCTAAACAAACGAAATGCCGGTTGCCGTGTGTGGTGCTGCGCGCGCAGACCCGCGCGGTACCGGCGAAGAGGGGAGGTCGTGGTGGCCCGCACTGCCGGTGACACCTGGGACATCGTCACGAGCGTCGGCTTCACGGCGCTGGCCGTGTGTGCGGCGCGGGCGCTCGATGCCGCGCTGGACCCGCCGCTGGCGGACGACGCCTTCGCGGCCGGCTTCGTCGCCGCCGCCGGCGAGCCCAATCTCGCTGCGGCAGTGGCCGACACGGACCTGTCGAGCACGGCGGGAGTCAACGCCCAGTGGGTGGGTGTGCGCACCCGATTCTTCGACGACTTCTTCGCCGGCGCCGGGCGGGGCGGAACGCGCCAGGCGGTGATCCTGGCGGCGGGTCTGGACAGTCGCGCCTACCGGTTGTCGTGGCCGGCGGGGTGCACGGTCTTCGAGGTCGACCAGCCCCGGGTGCTCGAGTTCAAGCAGCAGGTGCTGGACGGGCGCGGCGCCGTCCCGGCGGCACCGCGCGTCCCCGTCGCCGTCGACCTGCGGGAGGACTGGGCGGGTGCGCTCACCGCGGCCGGCTTCGACCCCGGCCAACCGACGGCGTGGGCGTTGGAGGGCCTGCTGCCCTACCTGCCCGGGCCCGCCCAGGACGCGCTGTTCGAAAAGTTGCACGAACTGTCGGCCGCGGGCAGTCACGTCGCGGCCGAACTGGGCCCACGGCCCGGGGAGCTGGCCGAGTTCGCCGCGAGCATGCCGCCCAGCGACGACGGCACCCAGCCGCCGGTCGCCGACCTCTGGTACGACGATCCGCGCCGGGACACCAAAAGCTGGCTCGCCGAACGGGATTGGGAGGTCACCGGCGTCGACCTGGTGGACAAGGCCGCCAACGAGTACGGACGGCCGTTCCAGGGTCTGCCACCGGTCTTCGAGCGCCTCCTCGGCAGCAAGTTCTTCACCGCCACCCGCATCCGTTGAGCAACCACCGGCCGCGTTCGCTCGATAGGGTGCGCTATGGCCACCGTCGTCGCGTTCCACGCGCATCCCGACGATGAGGTGCTGCTGACCGGCGGAACGCTCGCCCGCGCGGCGGCCGAGGGCCACCGGGTTGTCGTCGTCGTCGCCACGGACGGATCCGTGGGCGGGCCCGGCGACCGGCCGGCCGTGGATCGCATGGTGGAGTTGCGTGCGAGCGCGGGGGTGCTCGGTGTGCATCGGGTGGCGCACCTCGGCTATGCCGACAGCGGTTACGGGCCGGTCCTGTTCCCCGATCCGCCCGGCCGCATCCGGTTCGCGCGGGCCGACGCCGACGAGGCCGCGCGGCGGCTGGCCGACGTCCTGCGGGAAGAGCACGCGGACCTGCTCATCAGCTACGAGGCCAACGGCGGGTACGGCCACCGCGACCACGTCAAGGTGCACGAGGTCGGTGAGCGTGCCGCCCGGTTGGCGGCCACGCCGCGGATCGTGTACGCGACGATGCCGCGTGAACTGCTCATGCGCGGGCTCCGGATCGCCCAGCGCCTGCGCCTGCCCTACTTCTACGACGCAGCAATCGTTCCCTCCGCGTACAGCCCGCGGTCCTCGATCACCCACCGGATCGACGTGCGACCGTTCGTGGCGCAGAAGAAGCGGGCGATCGCGCAGCACCGGTCCCAGCTGCCCGGGCCGGCGCGACCGCTGTTGGCGCTGCTGCCGTCGGCGGCGTACGGGTTGGTCGCGG
Organism: Mycobacterium sp. TH-M103; assembly: GCF_057473785.1. Lineage (NCBI taxonomy): Bacteria > Bacillati > Actinomycetota > Actinomycetes > Mycobacteriales > Mycobacteriaceae > Mycobacterium > Mycobacterium sp. TH-M103. The sequence goes on along the minus strand of NZ_JBYCLG010000141.1, from coordinate 15,528 downwards.
GGCGCGAATGGTTCGTCGATCCCGCGGTGCGGGACACGACCGCGGTGCGCGACGACATCTTCGCCACCTGAGGGCCCGTCCCCGCCCGGCGCTCACTCGCCCTTCAGGCTGCCGATGCCGAGCGAATAGTCACTGCGCCGTGGCCGCGCGTTCGCGACGTCTTCGACGTAGCCTTCGGGGTCGCGGTCGACGACCGGCACCCCCTCGGTGGTGGGATGCTCGGCCACGAACTCGCTGTACTGCCGGCCGAGTGCCTCGCGAAGGCCGATCGGGGCATGGCGCCGGAAATCGGAGAGCCCTTCTCGCTCCTCTTCGCCCATGTGCTCGTCGTTGGCCTGGCGCGCGCGGCCGACCGCGTCCCACCACTCCGCGGAGCCGGCCTCCGCCGAGTCGGCGGCGCGCACCGCGTCGCGGATGTCGTTGTGATCGCCGATGGCGTCGAGCGTCTCGCCCTCGGGGTCGTCGGCGCCGCGCCGCAGGAGCTGCGGGTAGAAGATCTTCTCCTCGATGTAGGCGTGCACGTCGAGTTGGTCGGCGAGCGGCCGCCAGACCCGCTCGAGCGCGGCACCGTCGACCTCCGGCTGCGCCTGCAGCAGGTCCAGCTCGGCGAACTGCTCGCGAAACCGTTGATGGTCGGCGAGGATCAACATGGTGATGTCGGCCATTCCCACCCCCGGTATTGCGGTTCACTCAGGCTTTCCGCCATCGTGTCCCATGCCGGCGCGGGCCGTCAACCCGGCCGGTACCGGCGCGAACCAATCGCCTCCCGGTCCCGCAGGCGCAATGCGGCACGCGAAGCGAAAGACGACTGGCCGGACCGGACGGCTATCTGTCCCCGGCGGACGCGGTCCTCGTCCTCGACCTGGGCTGGCTGACGGTGGGCACCGCCGACGTCGCCGACCACGTCATTCGCACGTGGGCGATCAAACTGCTGACCAGCCCGCCCCGGGCTGGTGATCCGGTACGCCAACGGTGCTGCGGCACAAGGCATCACCGACATCGCCGAACTGCATCGCCGCCCGGTCCCCGGCGAGACGTCGCCGATCGCGGCCTGGGATGCAGCCTCCCGCGCGGCCCGCGACGTGAGTGCGCCGATGTCGGCAAGCGCCGAAAGGTACGCCGTCCGGGCCGCTTACCAGTCGACGTCGCTCGTCGACACCGAGGACACGGACACCCTGGACGCCGTCGCCGGCAATGCACTGCGCGCCGGCTGGCCGGGTTGAACGTCGTCGACAGCGGGCCGGCGCCGGCCGTCGTCCCGGGAAAGGTGACCGCGGCATGAGCCAGCCGCCCGTGGCGTGCGCCGGCTGAGTGTGACCGGGCCTCGAGCTCACACCTGCGCCGGCTCCGGGGTTTTGGCGTGGGCCTTGCCGCGGCCGACGTAGGACTCGGCGCGCATCCGCTGCACCATGTGCGGATGATGCAGTTCGAACGCGGGCCGCTCGGAACGGATCCGGGGCAGCTCGGTGAAGTTGTGCCGCGGCGGCGGGCAACTCGTGGCCCACTCCAGCGAGTTGCCGTAGCCCCACGGGTCGTCGACCGTCACCGGTTCGCCGTAGCGCCAGCTCCTGAACACGTTCCACACGAACGGCAGCATCGACACCCCCAGTATGAAGGCTCCGGTCGTCGACACGAAGTTGAGCGTCTGCCAGCCGTCGGTGGGCAGGTAGTCGGCGTAGCGGCGGGGCATCCCCGAATTGCCGAGCCAGTGCTGCACAAGGAAGGTGGTGTGGAAGCCGATCAGGGTCAGCCAGAAGTGCAGCTTGCCCAGCCGTTCGTCGAGCAGTCGCCCCGTCATCTTGGGGAACCAGAAATAGATGCCGGCGTAGGTGGCGAACACGATGGTGCCGAACAGCGTGTAGTGGAAGTGCGCGACCACGAAATAGGTGTCACTGACATGGAAGTCCAGCGGCGGGCTGGCCAGCATCACGCCGGTCAGGCCGCCGAGCAGGAACGTGGCCAGGAAGCCGACCGAGAACAGCATCGGCGTCTCGAACGTCAACTGCCCCCGCCACATCGTACCGATCCAGTTGAAGAACTTGATCCCGGTCGGCACCGCGATCAGGAAGGTCATGAACGAGAAGAACGGCAGCAGCACCGCCCCGGTGGCGAACATGTGGTGGGCCCACACCGCCACCGACAGCGCGGCGATCGACAGCGTCGCGTAAACCAGTGTCGTGTAGCCGAATATCGGCTTCCGGGAGAACACCGGGATGATCTCGGACGCGATGCCGAAGAACGGCAGCGCGATGACGTACACCTCCGGATGCCCGAAGAACCAGAACAGATGCTGGTAGAGGATCACCCCGCCGTTGGCGGGGTCGTAGACGTGCGCGCCGAGGTGGCGGTCGGCGGCCAGCCCGAACAGCGCGGCCGTCAGCAGCGGAAAGACCACCAGCACAAGGATGCTGGTGATCAGGATGTTCCAGGTGAAGATCGGCAACCGGAACATGGTCATCCCCGGCGCGCGCATGCACACCACGGTGGTGATCATGTTGACCGCGCCCAGGATGGTGCCCAGGCCGCCGACGCCGATGCCCAGGATCCACAGGTCCGCTCCCGCGCCGGCACTGTGCGCCGCCTGGGACAGCGGGGTGTAGGCCGTCCAGCCGAAATCGGCCGCACCGCCGGGAACGATGAACCCGCCCAGCGCGATCAGCGCGCCGAACAAGAACAGCCAGAACGACAATGCGTTCAGCCGCGGGAACGCGACGTCGGGCGCACCGATCTGCAGGGGCAACACCAGGTTGGCGAACCCGAACACGATCGGGGTCGCATAGAACAGCAGCATCGCGGTGCCGTGCATGGTGAACAGCTGGTTGTACTGCTCGTTGGACAGGAACTGCAGCCCGGGCGCCGCCAGCTCGAGGCGCATCAGCAACGCCATCAGGCCGCCGATGAAGAAGAACACGAAGCAGGCGACCATGTACATGATGCCGATCATCTTGTGGTCGGTGGTGCTGATGATCTTGTAGATGAGGCTGCCCTTGGGGCCGAGCCGAGGTGGGAAGGGCCGACGGGCTTCGAGTCCGGCGACGGGCGGTGCTTCCGCGGTCATCGAGTTACCTCCACAGGATTCAGCAACGGTCGCAGCATTCGATAAGGCGCCTAAGTATTCCGAGCCGTGAACGCTCGTCCCTAGGGCCAAACGTCCCTAAGTCAGCCCGTTTTGGGTGCTCCGCGCGCGCGGGAAGGAAAGGCTCACCATGCTCGCAAGCCGGGCTGCGCGCCGGGTAGGGCTATCGTGTGACGGTGCGGCGTGGACCGGGGCGACGGGCCGGCGGGTTGCTCGTCGTGCTGCTAATCACCGCGCTCGCCTCGGGTCCGGCCACTTCATCGCCGGCGCCGCGCGCGGTGCCGCTGACCTGCCTGGACACCGCGCTGGCGGGCTACGCTAACTCCGGTGCCGGGTGGACGGGCGGGGATTCAACATGGTCGGCGCCGCTTCCCGACGGGCGGGAGCTGTTCGCTTTCTCGGACACGTTCCTCGGCCCCGTCACCGCGCGGGGCCGCCCGCCCGACGCGGCCTTCGTGCACAACTCGTTCGTCGTGCGTGACGCCGCGGGACGCTTCTCCACCATCGTCGGCGGGACCGCCGCCCGACCCGCGGCGCTGATCGCGCCGACCGATCCCACCCACTGGTTCTGGCTGGGAGCCGCGACGTATCTCGATGGGGCGCTGCAGGTTCCGGTCACCGAGTGGCGGCCGAGCGGGCCCGGTCCGTTCGGCTTCGCCTTCGTGGGATCGGCGTTGGCCCGGTTCGGCATTCGCGATCTGCGGGTTCCGGTGGTGACGCCGTTGCCGCGATCGCGGGGAATCCAGTGGGGTCAGTGGGTGCAGCCGGCCGGCGCCTGGACCTACGTGTACGGTGCCGAGACCGACGGCGAGCACAGGTATCTGCACGTGGCCCGCGTCGCGGGAGGCGATCTGCGCCGGCCTTTCTCCTATTGGACCGGCCGGGGCTGGTCGACGGCGGAGTCGGATTCCTCGCGGGTCACCGACGGCGTCGGCGGTGAGTTCTCGGTGCACAGGCTGCGCCCCGGCGCGTACCTGCTCACCACGATGCAGGGCGGCAAGGGATTCAGCGACCGGATCGTCGGCCGGTTCGGCCCCGCCCCGACGGGGCCGTTCGGGCCCTCGACCACGCTGTATGTGACACCCGAGAGCGGCCGCTCGGGTACCTACCACGACGCCGACGTCTACACCTACAACGCCCACGCTCACCCCGAGTACTCGACGCCCACCGCTGTCGTGGTGTCCTACAACGTCAACAGTGTCGACACCTCGCCCGGGGGCGACCTGTACCGCCGGGTGGGCATCTACCGCCCGCGGTTCGTCGTGGTTTCGTTGGGCCGGGACGGAGCCGGGCACACGTCTGCGGGCGCGGCGCGCCGTCCGTGCCCCTAGCGAGAACCGCCGCGCGACAAGGTAATCCGCTAGAGCGCGGTTGCCGCCCCGCCGGCCGCGGCGGTGAGGGTGGCGACCAGGGTGTCTTCGTCGGTGTCGATGTCGCCGTGCAGCCAGGCGACGATGAGGTCGGTGGTGCCGGCGACCAGCGCGCGCGTCGCCAACCTCCGGTCGACGGACGGCTTCGGGCGTCCGGTGAACGCGATGGCGTCGGCTACCATGCGGTCGGTGAAGTCACGCACCGCACGCCGTTGATGTTCCCGCAGCCGCGGAAAGCCCGGGCACTCCATGTACAGCCGCGCGTCGGCGCGGTCGGACGCCAGCGCGCGCACCACGGCGCGCAGTGTGCCCTCGACGCGATCCGCGAGCGGGGCGGTGGTCAGGACCTCGTCCATCCGGGCCACCAACCGGCGGAACAGATCCTCGGCGCAGGCGTCGAGCAGGTCGTCCTTGGAGGCGAATTCGGTATAGAAGTACCGCTTGCTCAAATTCGCGTGCTGGCAGACCAGATCGACGGTCAGGGGGGCCACGCCGCACTCGGCGACGAGCATCCGGGCGGCCTCGACCAGGCGTTCGCGGCGTTCCTGCGCCCGCTGTTCGGGGGTGAGTCCGCCGTAGTTACGGCCCGCGCCAGTCATGATGACATCTTGACGCACGCGCGCGAGAGGCCATAATTCAGGAACGAATCCGTTCTAGATCCCGTCAGACGGCGGACCCTACCCGAGGAGCACCTATGAGCACCCGCATCATGGACGACGCGGCGCGGCTGCTGACCGACCCCGAGGCCTACACCGACGAGAAGCGGCTGCACGAGGCGCTGGCCCACCTGCGCGCCCACGCCCCGGTGTCCTGGGTCGACGTCGAGGGTTACAAACCGTTCTGGGCGGTCACCAAGCACGCCGACATCATGGACATCGAGCGGCAGAACGACCTGTTCACCAACGACCCGCGCCCGCTGCTGATGAACACCGAACTCGACGAGAAGCTGCGCGCGGACCGGGAGGCCGGCATCGGCCTGCGCACGCTGATCCACATGGACGACCCGCATCACCGGGACATCCGCAAGGTCGGGGCGGACTGGTTCCGCCCGAAGGCCATGCGGGCATTGAAGGCCCGCTGCGACGAGCTGGCCAAGATCTATGTCGACCGGATGCTGGAGAAGGGTCCGGAGCTCGAGTTCGCGCAGGAGATCGCGGTCAACTACCCGCTGTACGTGATCCTGTCGCTGCTGGGCCTGCCGGAATCGGACTTCCCCCGCATGCTCAAACTCACCCAGGAGATGTTCGGTGGCGAGGATACCGAGTTCCAGCGCGGTGCCAATCCCGAGGACATGCTGGCGGTGCTGCTCGACTTCTTCAACTACTTCGCGGCGCTGACCGCGTCGCGTCGCGAGCAGCCTACCGAGGATCTGGCCTCGGCGATCGCCAACGCCAAGATCCACGGGGAACCGTTGTCCGACATGGACACCGCGTCGTACTACGTGATCGTGGCCAGCGCCGGTCACGACACCACCAGCGCCGGCATCGCCGGCGGACTGCTGGCTCTGCTGGAGCATCCCGGAGAGCTGGCGCGGGTGCAGAACGACATGAGCCTGATGGGCACCGCGGTCGAGGAGATGATCCGCTGGGTAGTGCCGGTCAAGGAGTTCATGCGCACCGCCCAGGCCGACGCCGAGGTGCGCGGCATACCGATCGCCAAGGGCGAATCCGTGCTGCTGTCCTATGTTTCGGCCAACCGCGACGAGGACGTGTTTGCCGACCCGTTCCGGTTCGACGTCGGCCGGGATCCCAACAAGCACCTGTCGTTCGGCTACGGCGTGCACTTCTGCCTGGGGGCGGCGCTGGCCCGTATGGAGATGAACAGCTTCTTCTCCGAACTGCTTCCGCGGCTCAAGAGCATCGAGCTGGCCGGCGCGCCCGAGCTCGTCGCCGCGACCTTCGTCGGCGGTGTCAAGCGCCTGCCGATCCGCTACTCACTGAGGTGAGCTCGCCCGGCGGCCCGTCGCCCAGCGCCGCAGCCCTCGGGCGCCGACAGGCAGGCGGCGCCGTCGGCAAGCGTCGTCGCGCCGTCGTCGTCGACCGACCGCACCTCGTTGCGGACGATGGTGACTCGCTCCGCCAGGGCCGACAGCGCGCCGTGGCTGCGCAGGCATCCGCCGATCGGGTCGAACAGGCATGTCTCCCAAGGGGTCCGGAGGAACGGGATGCGAGCCGTGATCTCACGCCGGTCCAGCTAGAAGAAGAACCCGGCGTAGGGGGCGTCGGGCACCTCGAACAGCCGGTCGGCCGCGGCGACCGCCTCGGGGTCGTCAGCGCGGGCCAGCCCCGCCACGGCCAGGCTGCGCCACGTCGCACCGCCGAGCAGGACGGCGGCCAACCCCTCGATCCCCACGTGCAACCGGGCCCGCCGGTCAGTGCGCTCGGCGCCCGCGGCGCTGACAGCGAAGTGGGCCGAATTGTGCGGTAGGAAAAGGTCGTTGACGGCGACGGTGATCTCACCGTCGCAGGAGTATCGGCGCGCCGAGAGCGCCTTGCCGGAGTCGACCACGCGCAACCACGTTTCGTCATGCACCGCGGTTACCCGCATCGCGCGCCGGTCAACAAGCAACCACGGCAGCGGATCGTCGATCGGCAGCGACCAGAACACCACGCGGTCGATCAGGTCGAGTCCCAGCAGGAAGCGCAACAGTCCCAGGTAGGCGTCCTCGGTGGGGGCGAAGAAGTCCTCGACCACGATCGTGCGCTGGTCGCTGACGAACCACCGTTCGGTGTCGACGGGGCGGTAGCGGACGAACCCCATTTCCTGCCCCGGCTCGCCGTGGACCGCCACATACCAAGGGGCCGAGGAGGATTCGGTGCGCAACCGCACGCTTCGCCACCACACGGCCGGGCGGTCGACGGTCCCGGGGCGGGACGGCCGGTTCGCGGCGCAGATCCGCGGCAGGGCGTCCCAGGCCCCGGCGCCGTCGAGCAGCCGCACCGGACCGCCGCGCCCGACGTCGGGGCGCAACGCGGCCCGCGCGGTCGCCACCTCCACGCTCTGCGACGAGCTCGCCACGCCGTAGCCAAACCGTTCGTAGATCGTGGCCTCGGACGCGCGCAACGTGGCCACGACCTCGCCCCGTGCGGCGACGTCGCGCAGCTGATGACCGACCAGGTCGGTGGCGATGCCCTTGCGGGTGAACGACGGCAGCACCCCGATGTGCGTCACGGCGGCATGGCCCACGACCGCACCGCCGGGCAGCGTCAGGCGGCTCGTCGCGGCGTCGGCGGTGCCGACCAGTTCCCCGTTGACGAACGCCCCGATGGTGCGGCCGGGCTCCAGCAGTTCGGTGATCCGGCCGGGCGGCAGGTCGGGCAGCGGCGGCAGGCCCACCATCGAGGCCCGGAACACGTTGGCCGCGGCGATCAGGTCGGCTTCGTCGTCGAGTACACGGATGTCGGTGGTCACCCGGCCATCATGTCTGGTGCCCGGCGCCGCCACCATGGCTAGCGGATGGACAGCCCCGTCAGCGCCCGCGAGATGACCAGGCGCTGGATCTCGCTGGTGCCCTCGAAGATGGTGAAGATCTTCGCGTCGCGATGCATCCGCTCCACGGGGTAGTCGCGGGTGTAGCCGTTGCCGCCCAGGATCTGGATCGCCTCGTCGGTCACGTAGACCGCCGTCTCGCTGGCCACCAGCTTGGCCATCGAGCCCTCCGCGGCGTCGAAGTCCAGGTTGTTGCGGGCCATCCAGCCGGCCCGCCACACCAGCAGCCGGGCCGCGTCGATCCGGCTCTTCATGTCGGCCAGCTTGAACGCCACCGCTTGGAACTCACCGATCTTGCGGCCGAATTGCTCGCGCTGGCAGGCATAGTCGAGGGCGTATTCGTAGGCGGCCCGGGCCACGCCGACGGCCATCGCGCCGACGGTGGGACGGGTGCGCTCGAATGTCTTCATCGCCGCCTGCCCGCGCGCGGAGGAGCCGGATTTGACCCGCGCGATCCGAGCCTCGAATTTCTCCCGGCCGCCCAGGATCGCGTCCTCGGGCAGGCGGACGTCATCGAGCACCACCTCGGCGGTGTGCGAGGCGCGGATCCCGTGCTTCTTGAATTTCTGGCCCTGCGCAAGGCCTTTGGTGTCCGGCCCGATGACGAAGGTCGCCTGGCCGCGGGTGCCGAGTTCGGGGTAGACCGACGCCACGACGATGTGGACGTTGGCGATGCCGCCGTTGGTCGCCCAGGTCTTGGTGCCGTTGAGGATCCACTCGCGCGAGGCCTCGTCGTAGCGGGCGCGGGTGCGGATGCCGCCGACGTCGGAACCCGCGTCGGGCTCCGAGGAGCAGAACGCGCCGAGCTTGGGCTCGTCGGGCGTGCCGAACATCTCGGGCAGCCAGCGGCCGAGCTGTTCGGGGGTGCCGTTGCCCGCCAGCGCCGCCGCGGCCAGCCCGGTGCCCAGAATGGACAGCGCGATGCCGGCGTCGCCCCAGAACATCTCCTCGAACACGGTCAGCATGCCCAGCCCGCTGGGCTCGGCGGCCTGCTGGGCGAACAGGTCCGAGGAGTAGAGACCGACCTTGGCGGCCTCCTGGATCACCGGCCACGGCGTCTCCTCGCGTTCGTCCCATTCGGCCGCGGCGGGGCGGATCACGTCGGCCGCGAACTGGTGCACCCAGTCGCGCACCATGATCACGTCGTCGCTCAGTTGCAGTGAAAACGTCACGGTTCTACTCCTGAATCTCACGGTTTCGGTATTGGGTGAGGACGCTGACCGTCTGGCCGACCCACGCCTCGAAGTAACGCTGTTCGCCGACGTTGCCGGGCAGGCGACCGGTCAGCGCTTGCAGCGTCGCGGCGTAGGACAACGACCCGATCGCCACGGCCGCGGCCGCCTCGGGATCGGGGATGCGGGTGCGGCCGGACCGGTTGGAGGCGGCCAGTTCGTCGGCGAACCGCTGATAGGCGTTGTCGGTGATGACCTGCCAGGTCTTCTCGTCGAGGTCGCCGAGTTCGTCCGGTTCGCGCAGCATGACCTTGAGCAGGTCCTCGCTCTGGCGCAGGTTGTCCCAGATCAGCTGGCCGGCGGTGCGCACCGCGGCCTCCACGCTGCCCGGCTCCCCGGCGTCGTACTGCTCGCGCGCGGCGACGATCCGCTCGATGCGGTGCGCGACCGCGGCCTCGAGCAGCTCGCGCTTGGAGCCGAAGTGCTTGTAGAGGGCCCCCGACCCCGGCGCCAGGCCGGATGCCCGCTGGATGTCGGCCACCGACGTCGCCGCGTATCCCTTGGCGGCGAAGAGTTTCAGCGCCTCGGCCAGCAGTCGGTCGCGTCCGGAGATGGCCATGGTGAGAGAGTACTCACTCACCAGGCGGCGCCGCAAACGTGCGCCGTGAGACGCCCGTCACCGGGGGCCCGCTTGTCGGGGGCCGGCCGGCGCGGCCGTGCACCATAATCGACCCATGATTTCCGCCCAGCCGCAGCCCGACCCCCGGCCTGTCGTCTGATGGAGCACGGGTCTCGCATGCTCCGGCTGGTGCGGCTGCCGATGCGGGTGCTGTCGTTGCGCACCATCGTCATCATCGCCCAGCTCGGGGTGATCGGCTTCGCCGTCGCCCTGGCCGCATGGGTGTGGATCGGCGTCACCAACGACCAGTACAGCCAGCTCGACCGGCGGCTGGATTCGGTCAGCAGCCTCGGCGACATCAACACGCTGCTCAACAGCGGCCAGCTCACCAGCCCGGACCGGCCGATACCGGACGGCAACCTGGTCCGCACCGCGCGCATCGGCGGTGTGACCGTCTCGGTGCCCAGCGACATCGTGCTGCCCAAGCTGCCCAACGGTTATGCGAACACCACCATCAACGGCGTGCAGTACCGGGTCCGCACCTTCACCGCGGGCCCGGCCTCGATCGCGCTCGCGGCCCCACTGGCCGAGGCGCAGCACCGCATCAACGAACTACACCTGCGCGTGATGCTGATCTGCGCCAGCGTGATCGGCGGCACTGTACTCGTCGGCTGGGTTATCTCGCTGATCATGGTCAACCCGTTCCTGTTGCTCGCCCAGCAGGCGCGGGCCATCAACGCCCAGTCCAGTCCGGACGAGGTCCAGGTCCGCGGCGTGCGCGAGGCCGTGGAGATCGCCGAGGCCGTCGAGGGAATGCTGGCGCGCATCGGTAACGAGCAGCAGCGCACCAAGGCGGCGCTGGAATCGGCGCGCGACTTCGCCGCCGTCGCTTCGCACGAGCTGCGGACCCCGTTGACCGCCATGCGCACCAACCTGGAGGTGCTGTCCACGCTGGAGTTGGCGCCCGAGCAGCGCCACGAGGTGATCAGCGACGTCATCCGCACCCAGAGCCGCATCGAGTCGACGCTGACGGCACTCGAACGGCTCGCGCAGGGGCAGCTCACCACCTCCGACGATTTCGTGCCGTTCGACATCACCGAACTGCTGGATCGCGCCGCCCACGACGCGCTGCGCGTCTACCCCGATGTCGACGTGTCGCTGTTGCCCTCGCCGACCGTGCTGATGGTAGGCCTGCCCACCGGCCTGCGCCTGGTGATCGACAACGCCATCGCCAACGCCGTCAAGCACGGCGGCGCCACCGAGATCCAGCTCAACGTCACCAGTTCCGTTGAGGGCGTGCAGATCACGATCGACGACAACGGCACCGGGGTTCCCGAACACGAACGCGCCACCGTCTTCGAGCGCTTCTCCCGCGGCTCCACGGCCTCGCGTTCGGGTTCCGGGCTGGGGCTCGCGCTGGTGGCGCAGCAGGCCGAATTGCACGGCGGGGAGGCCTCCTTGCACGCCAGCCCGCTGGGTGGGACGCGACTGCTGTTGAAACTGGCCGGCGACGGCCGCGGCCCGGCGTGACGCACGTAGCGGTCGGATTGCCTGGGCGTCAACGTGCCGGACCTGCCGGCCGCCAGGGGCTACTACGACGCGCTCCTGCCCCTCGTCGGGTTGGACCCGTTTCTCGTCGCTGACAACGAATTCGTCTACCGGCCGGTCGGCGACCAGCCCGGGGGAGTACGCGTCGCAGCGAAAGGGATTGCAGCATTTGGCCTTTATGGTGCGGCGCCAGCAGCGGTGCGCGCCGTCCACGACCATGTCATCGCGAACGGCGGCACCGGCATCGAACCACCCGGGCGTTACTACGCGATATTCTGGTAGGACCCGTTCGGGCTCAAGCTCGAACCGGTCTGCCACCACGACCGAGCCTGAGAAGCCCCGACGCGCGTCCGCGCCGAAGATTTGCATTCGATATGCACTCGGCTCGCCGGGTTGACCGGGCCCGCCCGCCCACCTACCTTCGAGCCTAGAAGCCAGGCTGGGCGGCGGCGCTTTGATGTGTAATAGCTTTGGGCTTCAACCGATCACGCGGACATGACCGGCTGCGACGTCCGGCGGGCACCGCAGCACTTGCCAGGACACCACGAGGGGGGATCGATGCAGCGCACCGAAACGCTCGACGACGCGGGCGTCGAGCCGGGGCCGTCGGCGCGTACCGAACGGCTACGTGCGGTGGTGCGCCACGACCTTCCGGCCTCGCTGGTCGTCTTCCTGGTGGCGCTGCCATTGTCGCTGGGGATCGCGATCGCCTCGGATGCGCCGGTGCTCGCCGGCCTGACCGCCGCGATCGTCGGGGGGATCCTGGCAGGATTTCTCGGTGGCTCGCCGTTACAGGTCAGCGGCCCCGCCGCGGGCCTGACCGTCGTCGTGGCCGACCTCGTCTCTCAATTCGGCTGGGGGATAACCTGTTTGATCACCGCGGCCGCCGGCGCTCTGCAGGTGCTGCTGGGGCTGAGCCGCGTCGCGCGGGCCGCGCTGGCGATCTCGCCCGTCGTGGTCCACGCCATGCTGGCGGGCATCGGCATCACCATCGCACTGCAGCAGATGCATGTGCTGCTCGGCGGCAAGTCCAAGAGCACGGCCTGGCAGAACGTCGTCGGTCTGCCCGGGCAGATAATCGACGCGCACCGGCCCGGCGTGATCCTCGGGGTCCTGGTGATTGCCCTCTTGATCGGCTGGCACTGGATGCCAGCGGGCCTGCGCCGCGTCCCGGGCCCGCTGGTCGCCATCGTCGCGGTGACGGTCCTGTCGGTCGTCTTCCCGTTCCAGGTGCCCCGGATCCGCCTGGAGGGATCGGTGCTGGACGCGATCCGGCTGCCCGAGCTGCCCGACGGCAACTGGGGAGCCGTCGCGATGGGCGTGCTCACCGTCACGCTCATCACCAGCGTCCAGAGCCTGCTGACCGCGGTGTCGATCGACCGGATGCACAACGGGCCCCGCACCGATTTCGACCGCGAGCTGATCGGCCTGGGCGTGGCCAACGTCGCGGCCGGTGCGATCGGCGCGCTGCCGGTCAGCGGTGTCATCGTCCGCAGCGCGGCCAACGTCAACGCCGGCGCGAAGACCCGCGCCTCGGCGATCATGCACGGTTTCTGGATCCTGCTGTTCACCGTTCCGTTCGCGGGGCTGGTCGAAGAGATTCCCACGGCCGCGCTGGCCGGGCTGCTCATCGTCGTCGGCGCCCAGTTGCTCAAGCCCGCCCACATCGAGACGGCACTGCGCAACGGGGACCTGGCGGTGTACATGGTGACCACCGTCGGCGTGGTCTTCCTCAATCTGCTGCACGGCGTCATGATCGGACTCGCGCTGGCCATCGTCCTGACCGGATGGCGGGTGATTCGGGCCCGGATCGAGGCCGTCCCGGTGGGCGACGAATGGCACATCGTCCTCGAGGGCGCGTGCACGTTCCTGGCGCTGCCGCGGCTGACCCGCGTGCTCGCCTCCGTGCCGCAACGGACCACGGTCACCGTAAGCGTGCTCACCGACTACCTCGATCATGCTGCGCAGCAGGCGATCAGCGACTGGCAGCATCAGCATCGCAGCACCGGCGGAACGGTGCACATCGATGGCGACACCGAGGCGGGCACGCCGGCGGCCGCGCGGTCGGAGGCCAACCGGCGCAGGGCCCGGCTGACGTTGGTCGCCCGCCAACTCCGCGAGCAGACGTAAAAGCCCCGACACGCCGGTGAATGGGGAGCTTTTGCGTCTGCTCGCGGGGTGCAGCTAGAGCGGTGCGCCCTGCTGGGCCAGGTTCAGCAGCAGGTAGGCGACGCAGAGCAGGAAGTGTAGGACCACGAGAATCAGTCCGGCGAGCAGCAACGAGCGGGAGCCGCGCCGCTTCAGCCGCTTGATCCTGGCGGCGCGCGTCGCCCGGTTCATCTCCAGCGCGATGAGCGCGAAATGGACGTCCGTCACCTCGTCGGCCGCCACGGGCAACCCGGCCGCGATCGCCCGAAGACGTCCCGGCGCGGTGCGCACGCCGACGCTCGCGAATTGCTGACACAGCCGCCGCGCCCGGACCCGGCTCAGTGCCTGATACCGCATCTGCAGTTGATGCGAGAGATGCTGGCGTTCATCGCCCCAGTGGTCGGACGGGGTCGTCACAGGCGGAAGTCTAATGTGTCACAGACCACTTTTCCGAGTGCCTGCGGCGATTACGTCGATGAAGTTTCGTCCGCCGTGTCGCCACGCATGCGTTCGGGCTCGGGCAGGTCGAGGTAGCGCTCGCGGTTGCGGTGCATGTTGATCGCGCGCCGCTCCTCACCGGAGAGAACCAGATGGGTCAAGCCCGGCTGATGCATGCCTCCGCTGTACGCCGGGGAGAACCCGAATGTCCTGCGTCAGAACCACACCCGGCTCAGCCGTCTCAGCCGTCACGCGAACATCCGCCGGTTTGGTGCGCGGCGCGCCCGGTGCCATCCGCGTCATCGGGAACATCACCAGCTCGCCCTTGTCGGGAGCGGGAGCGGGAGCGGGGTCGGCGTCGCGCGGCCGCGAGCACATGACGGTCAAGTGGTCCGCGTCGGTCGGCAACGTCGTGTTCGGGACCACGTTGTACTGGTGCAGCCGGGTGATCCGGTCGGTATCGGCCCAGCCCAGGTCCACCCCGCGCCCGGCGGCGAATGCCCAGGTTCGCGCCGCGATCACCTCCGCCACCGTCTGCCCGGCCTCGCGGTCCGGCAACGGCGTGCCCTCGGCCACGCCCATCAGCGCACCCTGGGTGTGGACGTAGGCGTCCCAGACCTCCTCGTCGCTCAAGGCGCCGTCGAAATACGGGCTCTGCACGCCGTAGGGCTGGTCGGACGTGCCGGTGTGTCCCCAGATGCGTTGCGGCGCATGGCTGTCGTCCACGCAGCGCAGTGACTCCGGGTGCAGCGTGGCGATGCGGTAGGTCTCGAGCCGTCGGCGACGGTCTTCCAGTTGGCGTCCACCTCGACGGTCAGCGTGGCGTAGCAGCGGAAGTCGCCCAGCCCGCACCAGGCGATATCGTCGGGGACCGCCTCCAGGTAGTCGGCCAGCGGCCCACGCACAGCGAGTTGCCGCGATGGCGGCAGGCGTTCTGGAAAGCGCGCAACCCGCCTCCAGATTCCGGGTCCCCGCGGACGATCAGCACTGAGTACGGCCCGCAGCGGTACTCGAAGTAGTCGCCCGGCTCAGCGAGGTGGTCGAGCGTGCAGGCGAGCTGCCACACCTTGGGCCACATGCGTTCGACCACGAGCGCGACGACCGCGGTGAGTAATAGCGCGAGGCCGGCACCAGCGTCGGGCACGGTGGCGGGGTGCCGATCGCATCATCGTCGCGGCTCACCGCCACCCCTCAGCGCGCCCCGCGTACCAGGCGGCCGGGACGGGCCCCGGTGTCGACGTCGTTGCGGCGGGTCACCGTGCCGCTGACGATGGTCGCGGCGTAGCCGCTGGCGCCCTGCAGGATCCGGTGCCCGCCGGCGGGCAGGTCGAACGCCATCGCCGCGGGGTGCAGGGTCAGCGCAGCCATGTCGATCACGTTGATGTCGGCCTTCTTGCCCGGCTCGATCGTGCCGCGGTCGGTGAGGCCGAACAGGTGCGCCGTGTCGCGGGACTGCTTGCGGATCACGTACTCCAGCGACAACTTCTCGCCGCGGCGGCGGTCCCGCGCCCAGTGCGTGAGCAGGAACGTGGGGTAGGAGGCGTCGCAGATCATCCCGCAGTGGGCGCCGCCGTCGGACAGCCCCAGCACCCCGGCGGGGTGCAGCAGCATCTCCCGGATGGCGTCGCAGTTGCCGTCGGCGTAGTTGAACAGCGGCAGCATCAGCAT
>NZ_JBYCLG010000140.1:0-8537 GCF_057473785.1 Mycobacterium sp. TH-M103 | reverse complement strand
GGTGCCCGGCGCCCGAAAGGCGTTGGGGCACGCCTACGGTGGCGGCTCGCAGTACTACTCCATGTGGGTGGTCGGCGCGGACAAGCCGGAGCGGGTGGACGCATGACCGAGACCCCGGCGACGGTCGCGCACCCCGCGCACGAGGCCGGCCGCCGGTCCCGGGAGGCGGTCATGGCCCGCGACAAGGACGCGTGGCTGGCGGTGTTCGCCGAGGATGCCATCGTCGAGGATCCCATCGGCCCGTCCGCCTTCGACCCGGAGGGCAAGGGACACCGCGGGCGCGACGCGATCTCGGCGTTCTGGGACAAGGCCATCGCGCCGACCACCAGGATCGAGTTCGTCTTCCGCGACACCTACCAGTGCGGGAACGAGGAGGCCAACGTCGGGCACATCCTCATCACGACCGGCGAATACCAGACCACCGCCGAGGGCGTGTTCACCTACAAGGCGAACGACGAGGGCGAGATGGTGGCCTTGCGCGCCTACTGGGAGATGGACCGCGCGGCCGTCAGCACCCGCAAGGTTTAGATCGGCTTCAGGCCGGCCGGGTGCCGCTGAGCCAGCTCCCGATAGGCCTGCGGGTTCAGGTTGACCCACATCTCGGCGCCCGTGCCGGCGACCGGCCCCTTGACCTGGGCCGGCGCCCCGACGGCCAGCATGCCGGCCGGGATCTGGGTGCCGGCCGTCACCAGCGAGTGGGCCGCGATCAGGCTGCGCGCGCCGATGACCGCGCCGTCGAGGACGGTGGCGTGGTTGGCGATCAGCGCCTCGGGCCCGACGTGGACGCCGTGGATGACACACAGGTGCGCCACCGTCGCCCCCGGGCCGATGTCCACGGGGATGCCGGGCGGCGCGTGCAACACCGACCCGTCCTGCACGTTGGCGCCCTCCCGCACGACGATCGGGCCGTAGTCGCCGCGCAGCACGGCGTTGAACCATACCGACACCCCCCTCGACCGTGACGTCCCCGATCAGGGTGGCTGTCGGGGCCACGAACGCGGTGGGGTCGACCCGGGGCGCGCGGCCCTCGAAAGAAAACAGCGGCATCCGCTCAGACATACGCCCCGGATGAATATTCGGTGCTCAGAACCGCCGTCATTGCGCACGCCCGGCGTAAAACTGTAACGTGTTCTAGTTAGAGGCCCGCGAGTTGGAGGTGACAGGTGACTACCGACACCAATGCGGTCGGCATCCGGGAGATCGACTCCGGCGCACTGCCGACCAGGTACGCCCGCGGCTGGCACTGCCTGGGCGTCGCGAAGGACTACCTGGACGGGAAGCCGCACGCTGTGCGGGCGTTCGGCACCAAGCTGGTGGTCTTCGCCGACTCCCAAGGTCAGGTGAAGGTCCTCGACGCTTACTGCCGGCACATGGGCGGGGACCTGTCTGAGGGCACGATCAAGGGCGACGAGGTCGCCTGCCCCTTCCACGACTGGCGCTGGGGCGGCGACGGGCGCTGCAAGCTGGTGCCGTACGCCAAGCGCACGCCCAAGACGGCGCGCACCCGGGCCTGGACGACCGACGTGCGCGGCGGCCTGCTGTTCGTCTGGCACGACCACGAGGGCAATCCCCCCGACCCCGCGGTCCGGATTCCCGACATCCCCGAGGCCGCCAGCGACGAGTGGACGGACTGGCGGTGGAACAGCATCCACATCGAGGGATCGAACTGCCGCGACATCATCGACAACGTCACCGACATGGCGCACTTCTTCTACATCCATTTCGGCCTGCCGACGTACTTCAAGAACGTCTTCGAGGGCCACATCGCCTCGCAGTACCTGCACAACGTGGGCCGGCCGGACGTCAACGACCTGGGCACCTCCTACGGCGAGGCGCACCTGGACTCGGAGGCGTCCTACTTCGGGCCGTCGTTCATGATCAACTGGCTGCACAACAGCTACGGCGGCTACAAGGCCGAGTCGATCCTGATCAACTGCCACTACCCGGTGACGCAGAACTCCTTCGTCCTGCAGTGGGGCGTCATCGTGGAGAAGCCCAAGGGCATGGACGACGCCATGACCGACAAGCTGTCCAAGACGTTCACCGAGGGTGTCAGCAAGGGCTTCCTGCAGGATGTCGAGATCTGGCGGCACAAGACCCGGATCGACAACCCGCTGCTGGTCGAGGAAGACGGCGCGGTCTACCAGTTGCGCCGCTGGTACGAGCAGTTCTACGTCGACGTCGCCGACATCAAGCCGGAGATGGTGGAGCGCTTCGAGATCGAGGTGGACACCACCCGCGCCAACGAGTACTGGAACGCCGAGGTGCAGGAGAATCTCAAGGCCAAAGTGGCCGGCGCCGAGCCCGTTTCGGGCGACGTGCCCGCCGAGCAGCACTGAACCGAACATGCCGGAGGACCACCCCACGGTACCCGACGTCGATCGGCTCGCCCGATCGATGCTCTCGCTGCGCGGTGACGCCCACGACCACGCCCACGGGACCGCCAGCCCGGGCGGTGGGCTCGACTCATGGTCGAAATCAAGGGATTTCAGTGAAGATCCGCGGCGCGCCGCCGCGGTTGCCGAGGCCAGCCGCGCCGACCGGGAGCGCTACCTGAGCTCGGGATTGCGCCCGGTCGACTGCCGCTTCTGCCATGTGACGGTGAATGTGAGACGGCCGGGACCGGGCCACACCGCCGTCCAGTGGACCACCGAGGCGTCGCAGCGTTGTGCGTATTTCGCCGAAATCCGCGGCTCCGGCGGGGATTCCGCACGCATGCGCTCGTGTCCCAAGCTCGGCGACAGCATCGAACACGCCGTTGCCGAAGGCTACCTCGACGCGGCCCCCGACGAGGACTGAGCCGGCGGCACACCGGCCAGCGGTGCCACCGCGCGCGACGGCGTTCCCGCGACCAACCCCCCGTCATGCTCCCGAGCGCGCCCAGGCCGGACGCGAAGGAGATCGGGTTGAAGAATCCGGAGTTATATCCGTGGTCACCGCCGAAAACACGGCGAGTCGACAACCCGTAGCGCTGGCCCCGGCGGCTGAGGTCAGAGCCCCGCGAACCGCTCCCTGACCATCTCCGTGGTCAGCCCGTAGTCGGCGAGCGAGTACGTGTGTTTGGGCGCCCGTTCGCCCGACCGGCTCTCGGCGTGGCTGGACTCCATGGCCGCCCGCGCATCGTCGGTCAGCGTGATACCGAAGTGCCGGTAGATGTCGGCAACGGTGCCCAACGGGTCGGCGATCAGGTCGCGGTAGTCGACGTCGTAGAACTGGGCCGGGTCGTATTTGGCGCGCGCGGTGTTGAACCGCTCGAGCCCGCGCGACCAGGTTTCCATCGAATCCGCGCCGATCTGGGCGCCCACGAACGTCGTCGACCAACCCTCGGTGGTGTGCTGGGCCAGTGAACACATCGAGGCCATGATCGTCTCGACGGGCCGGTGGGTCTGAATGACGAGCGCATCGGGATAGGTGGCCATCAACGCCTCCACCGCGAACAGGTGGCTGGGGTTCTTGAGCACCCACCGCTTGTCGGCGTCGTTGAGCCCGATCAGCTGGAGGTTCCTGCGGTGCCGCTGATACGACGGCGTCCAGTCCTGCTGGGAAAGCCATTTCGCGTAGCTCGGCAGGTGCGCCAGGCTCTCGTAGGACACCGAGTGCAGCGACTGGCGCAGCAGCTGCCAGCACTCCTCGAGTTCGTAGGCGGCCATGAAATGCAGCCCGGTATACCCGGGGTTCTCCTGGTGGTGCCGGGTGAATTGCGCGTCGAGCTGGCTGTAGAACGGGTTCGACTCCCAGGTGTCGCGCGGCGGGCGCGGCTGGGGGAACTCGGCGAGCCACATGTGCAGGCCCTGGTGGGCCGGGTCGGCACCCAGCAGCCGGTGCAGGGCCGTCGTTCCGGTGCGCACCAGCCCGGTGACAAAGATCGGCCGTTCGATGACGACGTCAGCGTGCTGCGGGTATTGCTTCCACGCCGATTCCGACAGCAGCCTGGCCACCAGCGCGCCGCGCAGGAAGAACCGATTCATCTTGCTGCCCAACTCCGTAAGGCCGGCCTCGCGCTGGTAGGAGTCCAGCAGCACGCTCAGGGCTTCGCGGTAGTTGTCGTCGTCGGCGCCGAAATCGTCGAGCCCGACCATCTTGGTGGCCGACGCGTGCAGGTCCTCGACGGTGCCGATGTCGGTCCGGCCGGTCCGATCGGTCATCAGCTGTGGTACTCCCCGCAGTTGACGTCCAGGGTCTGCCCGGTGATGCCGCTGGACAGGTCGCTTGCCAGGAAGAGGATCGCCGAGGCCACCTCGTCCTCGGTGGGCAGCCGCTTCAGGTCGGAATTGGCTGCGGTCCCCTGGTAGATCTGATCCACCGTGGTGCCGTACTTGCCGGCCTGGTGCTCGAAGTAGGCCTGCAGCGTGTCACCCCAGATATATCCGGGCGCAACGGAGTTGACCCGGATTCCCTTCTCGCCGAGCTCGGTGGCCAGCGAGTGCGACATGGCCAGCAGAGTGGACTTGGCCATCTTGTAGGCGCCGTACTTGGCCTGCGAATGCCGCAGCACCATGGAGTTGACGTTGACGACCGATCCGTTCGCCTTCTCCAGCGCGGGCGTGAACGCCTGGATGAGACGCAACGCCCCGAGCGCACTCAGCTCGATCGCGTCCCGGATGTGCTGGAAACTGGTGCCGGCCAAGGGTTTCATCGACGGCACCCGGAAAGCGTTGTTGATCAGCACGTCGACCTTCCCGTAGGTCGCCATGGTGGTCTCGACGAGGTTGTTCACCTCGTCGTCGACGGTGATGTCCGCGCGCACCGACAGCGCTTTGTGCCCGGTGTCACCGACCTGTTTGGCGACGGCATCCAGCCGTTCCGGGGTACGGGCCGCCAGCACCAGGTCGGCCCCTTCGTTCGCGCACCGGTGCGCCAGCGTGGTACCGAGCCCCGGCCCCACGCCGCTGATGACGACTACCTTGTCCTTGAGCATCTCTGCCATCTTCACCCCAGCATCCTGGCCGCAATTTGCTGTTGTCGCAGCGTGATCCGCGCACGCCACTCGTCCTCGGAGATCTTGTTGTGCTCGAAGTGCGGCAACGCGTCCGGTACCGCGTCGAAGTCGACCAGCTCGACGGTTGGCCCGTCGGCCTCGGCGACCGGGCGCGAGACCCGTTGCCAGCGGAACTGCAGGATGCCACGCCGGTGACCGAGGGTTTCGACCCAGTTGGTCACGCCCGGATTCTGGTCGGCGACCACGATGCGCACCTTGCCGTCCGGGTCCGCTTGAGCCTGAGTGTTGTTCAGCGAGGTCTGGTGGTTGATGTAGTCCAGCGAGATGTACCACATGCTGCCCAGCTGGAAGCCCAGGTAGGGTGCGTCCGACACCGGGATAGTGATCACCAGCGCCTGGTCGGGCCGCAGGTCGAAATGGCCGACCGAGGAGTACTGGGTCGCCAGGCCGCCCGGTGTCAGCCGGGGCGCGACCATGGTGTTCACCGGGATGTCGAGGTAGAACCACTGCGGGAACTGCAGCCAGGTCTTGACCCGGTTGACGAGTTGCTTGGCGGCTGTGGCATAACGCTTTTCGATGGTCTCGCGGGTCAGTGGCGGTGGCGCGGTGCCCGCGGTGTCCAACCGGGAGATGGCCAAGGTGCCACGCTGCGCCGACCAGTCGGCGTACACCTCGCGGATCACCAGTTGCCCGGGGCTGGTCGGCCGCACCCGCCACTCGAAGCTGCCGTCCACGGCGATCTCGATCTCACGGTCGTCGAACGCGGCCTGGCTGGCCGGCACGTTGTCGTCGGTGTACTCACCGCCGAGCAGCTGAAAGCTGAGGTCGGTCGTGGTGCCGCGCCTGCCCATCACGACGTAGTCGTGGCCGGCGTGCACCCGGGTGCCGAAGTAGAGGGTGTCGGGGTTGTCCAGGCCCATCTTGGTGAACGGTCCGGTCCCCGATTGCAGGAACGGGTGGTCGCGCTCGTAGTCGAAGGCCAGATGCATGCAGCCGGCGATGCAGCCGGCCAGATACTGCAGTCCTTCGAGCAGATCCGCTTCGGTCTCGATGTGCGGTGCGGCGGCGACCAGTTGCTCGGCTTCGGCGATGGCAGCGGTGAGCGGGCCTGAAAAGGAGTCTGTGGACACGCCTAGACGCTAGAACGTGTTCTACTTTTTCGTCAATGGCGAACGTTCCCGCGCGTCGTGCGCGGCATTCAGCGACGAGGCCGACTCACTAGGGTACGCACTGCTGCGACAGGTCGATCAGATGCTGCCGCACATCCGGATGCCGCTCCAGGTAGGTGATGACGTTGCCGCCGTCGCCCTCCGCCTCCGACTTGGCGATCAGC
This sequence comes from Mycobacterium sp. TH-M103, assembly GCF_057473785.1. Classification (NCBI taxonomy): domain Bacteria; kingdom Bacillati; phylum Actinomycetota; class Actinomycetes; order Mycobacteriales; family Mycobacteriaceae; genus Mycobacterium; species Mycobacterium sp. TH-M103. Next base: position 2,265 of record NZ_JBYCLG010000140.1, on the reverse strand, counting down.
TGCTGGTGCAGGTCGGGATGGCGCTCCAGGTAGGAGTTGATGGAGTTACCCACTGTCTGATCGCACTCGGGAGCCGCGGTGGCCGCCGGCAGCGCGATCACCATCGACGCGATGGCGCCCAATAAGCCGGCCCCGACGACGCGGGTAGCCCCGCCCCTGCGCCCACCGGCAGTCGTAATCACGGTCATGCAGCCCAGGTTACCCGCGTCCGCGCGGCACCAATCCTGGCGCGAACTGCGCCGCCGCCGGCCGCTACCCGCCGTACGGCAGCCCACCGCCGAACGCCATGAAGCCGTTCATGAACGATCCAACCCCATCACGATGTTCGATGGCGGCACCTGCATGCCGCATTGGTTGCGCTGGGCGGACAGTGGGGCGCGGATGCTCTGCAGGTCCCGTACCACGCCGAGAAGCTGTACAGGTAGGTGGGCAGGTCGGTTTTGGCCTGGGCGGGCGGTTGCTGCGCAATTTGAGTCAGCCGCTGGTTGACGCCGGGGGGTCGGCCAGGTAGGGGCTGGTCCTGTCCGGCCTCGTACTCGGCTGGCCGGCGTGGGCGCTCGAGCTGCGCGGGTCGGGCGCGGCGTGTGCCGCGGGTGCCACTGCCGCGGTCGAGGCGGCGGCGCTGAGCAGACCGCCGGCGAGGATTGCCGCACAAGCCACGGCGCACATGGGGGGCGGTCACGGTCATCGGGTTGCGCTTCCATCGCTCGGCTGTGCCTCGGACTTGTAAGCCTTACCCGACGCGGTCGTCGGCAAAATGGACGGCGCGAAACCATCCGCAGCAACAACGGAAAATCGTCAGTATCGGTGCTCTTGAGATCCGAACCGACCGGAAGGATCAGCGGGTCGCGGTTTTGAGTTCCGGCGGTTCCGCTTCCACCGCCACCCGCTCGCGCTGGCCCTCGGCCTCGGCCGCGGGGGCTTTCGTCGGGGCCTTCGGGGCGTTGGCCGCAGCCGGGCCCGCCGCCGCCGACGTCGCGACGAGCGGGGTGCCCACCGCCGGCGTGCTCACCACGGCTTCCGCTTCGAGGGCTTCCACCGCTGCCGTGACCTCCGGCGACGACTGTGCGGCCGTTCCCGGTGCCGGCGCCTCCGCCGCGGGCGGTGGCGCCGAGCCCGCAGACGCCGAGCCAGCCACCCGCGCGGCCATCATCGCTCCCATGCCGACGGTTCCCGCGAGGCCGGCGGTGCCGCCGGTGAAGCCGGCAGTCCCGGTGCTCGAGACACCGGCCACACCCCCGCCGGCGTTGGCACTGGTGGCTGCCCCGGTCCCTCCATCGGCCACGGCACCGCTGTCGGGAGTCACGGCGGCGACACCTCCGCCACCCGCCGCAGCAGCGAGGTTGGCGCTCCCGGCACCGACGACTCCGCCACCCACAATGCCGCCACCCACGTTGCCGACCGTCTGGCCGGTGCCGCCGGCGCTCGCGGCGCCGGCTCCGGCGATGGCGCCGCCGCCGGTACCCACGGCACCGGTGCCGCCGCTACCGGACATACCACCCATGCCCGGCAAGAACGGCATCGGCGGCATCAATGCCTGCCCCGACGTCAGTTGCGCGGCCGCCGCCGAGGCCCCACCGTGATAACCCACCATCGCGGACACGTCCTGCGCCCACATTTCCGCGTAATTGAACTCGGTCTGCGCGATAGCCGGCCAATTCTGCCCGAACAGGTTCGACATCACCAGGTTCACCAGACTGTTGCGGTTGGCCTCCACCGCCAGCGGGTGGACCATGGCCGTCAGCGCGGTCTCGAACTCGTTTGCCACCGCCTGGGCCTGAGCCGCCGCACTGGCCGCCTGGGAAGCCGCGGCATTCAACCACCCGGCGTATGGTGCCGCCGCCGCGGCCATCGCCCGCGCCGCCGCACCCTGCCACGCCTGCCCCGCCAATGTGGAAGTCACCGACGCAAAAGACTGCGCGGCGGAGGCCAACTCGCTGGCCAACCCGTTCCAGGCCGCCGCAGCCTGCAGCATCGGAGCCGACCCCGCACCGGAGTACATCAGCAGAGAGTTGATCTCCGGTGGCAACGTCATGAAACTCATCGGACTCCCCTAATGCCGACTGGCGGTCGTTAATACGAAGGTAGGACAATCCGGGCTCAGAATCACCCGTTTTCCACCAGACTTGAATAAATCCAGCTAGTGGGCTGGGTCACACCAGCAAATTGACGACGTGGTCAATGTGTGGCGGCTGTCCCGCTGTCCTGTTCGCGTTTGATTTCCAGGGCGATGTCGATGAGTTGGTCTTCTTGGCCGCCGATGAG
>NZ_JBYCLG010000139.1:0-10881 GCF_057473785.1 Mycobacterium sp. TH-M103 | reverse complement strand
GGCCAAGGCCGGCGCCGTGGGCGCCCGAGGTCCGGTGGTGGCGCAAGCGGGACAGGCGGCGGCGGTGGGAAAACTGTCGGTCCCGTCGAGCTGGGTGACGGCCAGCCCCGCCGACGGCTCGGCAGTTCGGACTGTCGCGTTGTCGGAAAACGAGTTCCGGGCCGTCCCGGCCGCAGCGGCGCACCAGCCGTCGAACATGGTGGGCGCCATGCCGACCGGGAGATCCGAACCCGCGAGCAGTGTCGTTCTGCGCAACGGACGCCGGCGTTTCACGATGCCGCGCCCGCCCTACGGCGGGTGAGCGCGCTCAGCCGGGCCGTTCGGCGCCGTCCGATTCGGTGACCTCCGCCGGGCCCCCGATCACGTGATAGGCCGGGTCGACCATCGAGATCGACCGGTCGGCGCTGCGGCGTGCCTTCCCGGTGATCCGCAGCAGCTGGCCGGGTTCGATGTCCGCGCCGCCGTGCCCCGGGCGGAAAGTGACGGTCAGCTCCCCGCTGCTGTCGCCGACGATGACCTGCCGTAGGGTCCGCCTGCGTTCGCTGATGTCCTGGACCTCGCTGACCCGACCCTCGACCGTCCCGCGCTGCCCCGGGATCAGCCCCGCCACCGTGATCACCGACGGCGGCCGCTCCGGACGCGCGTAGGCCTCGAGCTGCTCTTCGTTGGCCTGGGACACCCACGCCCGCAGCTTGTCGATCTCGTGCGCGAGCCGCTGCTCGAACTCGTCGGGGTAGGCCTCCCTGATGCGCGATTCCACATCGTAGGGCACGATCGTGGCCGCCGCGTCCGGGATGACGCTGACTGCCTGCGCGATCTTGTCGGCGGTACGGTCATGCAGCAGCCGGCCCAGCAGCCGGGCGTACGTGCGGCGAGGCAGCAGCACCGTCACGTTGGTGTCCGGATGTTCGTCGCGGACTTTGACGACGAACACCTGGGCCGCCCGGGTGACCCGCCGGTCCGGGACGTCCACGATCCGCAGCGGGGTGTCGAGTTCGAAGTGATCCCAGCGCTTCCGTAGTTGCGCGGCGTGGGCCGCGTCGACCATGAAGTGGACCGCAGTCAGCTCGTCGGCGCGCAGTCCCCTCCCGTAGCGCAGCGCTTCGATCACCGCCAGGTCCACCGAGTCCACGAACACGAACGCCCGGTGCCGCGCGTATTTCACCAGCTCGGGGCGGTCGGTGCGGAACATCTCGAGAATGGCTGCTTCGGAACGATATTCGCGGTTGAGCCGGGTCAGCGCGAACACCAGCAGGGGGAAGATGACCACCACCAGCCACGCACCCTCGGTGAACTTGGCCACCGCGAAGATGACCACCACGACCGTGGAGAGGATCCCGGCGGACAGGTTGATCGCTAGCCGCCTTCGCCAGCCCGGGTCACGATGGGTCAGATGATGTTTGGTCATCCCGTAGCCGGCCATCGAGAACCCGGTGAACACGCCGATCGCATAGAAGGGGACCAGCGCGCCCACCGAGCCGCCGGTCGCCACCAGCAGCAGCACCGACAGCGCGGTGAGCGTGATGATCCCGTTGGAGAACACCAACCGGTGGCCGCGTTTCATCAGCTGTCGCGGCAGGAAACGGTCCTCGGCGACGAAGCTGGCCAGCGCCGGGAAGCCGTTGAAGCTGGTGTTGGCCCCGGTGAACAAGATGGCGGCGGTCGAGGCCTGGACCAGGACATAGCAGATGTCGCCGACCACCCCGTTGCCGAACACCGCCCGACCGACCTGTGACAACACCGACGGGTACTCGTCCAGATACGGTGTGGCGTGCGTGACGTGGGCGAGGTAGGCGACACCGGCCAGCAGCAGGCCCAGGATGGTGGCCATCACGGTGAGGACCCGACGCGCATTGCGGCCCTGTGGCTTTCGGAAGTAGTCGACCGTGTTGGAGATGGCCTCGACCCCGGTCAGTGACGAACCCCCGTTGGCGAACGCACGCAGCACGGTCAGGATCGTGGCGCCCATCACCAACGCGCCACCCTGATGCAGCGGCACCGTTCCCGGCAGCCGCGCAGGATCGTATACCGGCAGGTTCCCGACGGTCGCCCGGATCACGCCGACGACGATCATCAGACCGACCATGACGACGAAGGCGTACGTCGCCACGGCGAACGGCAGCCCGGCCTCGCGCAAGCCGCGCAGGTTCGCGTAGCAGATCACCAGCACCACGCCGACAGTGAGTTCCAGGCTGTGGGGACCCAGCGCCGGGACCGCGGACGCCACCGCCACCGTCCCGGCCGCCGACTGCACCGCGACGGTGACCACGTAGTCGATCAGCAGCGCCGCGGCGGCGACCTGCGCCACCTTGGGCCCAAAGTTGTCGCGCGCGACGATGTAGGAGCCGCCGGCCCGCGTATAGGCCATCACGACCTGCCGATACGACGCGGCCACGAGCACCAGGATCAGCAGGATGACACCGGTGATGGGAAGCAGCAACACGAAGGCGGCCAGCCCGGCGTGCGGCAGCAGCTCGTTCAAGATCTGTTCCGGGCCGTAGGCGACGGACGAGACCGCGTCGGGTGACAGCGCGCCGAGGGCAACCGGATTCGACAACTTCTCGGAGCCGAGGTCCTCGGTGATCAGCGGCTTCCCCAGGAAGACGCGCTTGGCGATGTCCCCGATCGACAGGGGAATGCGTGGCTTGTCCGTCGAAATAGTCACCACCACATCTTCACCCAGGCTGCGGCAGTCCCTGTGCACCTCGGCTAGGTGAGCCGTTCCACCGCCGCGGCGACCCGTTCGTCGGCCGCGGTCAGCGCGACCCGCACATGCCGCGCTCCCGCCGGGCCGTAGAAGTCGCCGGGCGCCACCAGGATCCCGCGAGTGGCCAGCCAGGTGACGCTGTCCCGGCACGGCTCGTCGCGGGTGGCCCACAGGTACAGGCCCGCCTCGGAGTGGTCGATGCGGAAACCCGCCGCCCGCAGCGCCGGCAGCAGCGCGTCGCGGCGCCGCCGGTACCGTTCGCGCTGCGCATCCTCGTGCTCGTCGTCGTCGAGGGCGGCCACCATCGCCGCCTGCACCGGCGTCGGGACCATCATCCCGGCGTGCTTGCGCACGGCCAGCAGCTCCGCGACCAGCTCCGGGTCCCCGGCAACGAAACCCGCCCGGTAGCCGGCCAGCGACGAACTCTTCGACAGCGAATGGATCGCCAGCAGACCGGTGTGGTCGCCGTCGCAGACCGACGGGTGCAGCACCGACAGGGGGCGCGGGGCCTCGGCGTCCCAGCCCAGGCCCAGGTAGCACTCGTCGGAGGCCACGACGGAACCGCGCTCGCGCGCCCAGCCGATGACCTTGCGCAGGTGCTCGACGCCCAGGACGCGTCCCGTCGGGTTGCTCGGCGAGTTCAGGTAGATCAGCGCCGGGGTCTGCGGGCCCAACTGGGTCAGCGAGTCGGCGCGCAACACCTGCGCTCCGGCCAGGCGGGCACCGACTTCGTACGTCGGGTAGGCCAGCTCAGGCACCGCCACGACGTCCGGAGCCCCGAGGCCCAGTAGCGTCGGCAGCCAGGCGATGAGCTCCTTGCTGCCGATCACCGGCAGCACCGCCGCCGCACCGAGCCCGGTGACGCCGAAGCGTCGCGACAGCGCCGCCGCCACCGACGCGCGCAGGCCCGGGGTGCCGGCGGTCGTGGGATACCCCGGCGCCGATCCGGCCGCCGTCAGCGCCCGCCGGATCACCGGTGCGACCGGATCGACCGGCGTGCCGACGGACAAGTCGACGATCCCGTCCGGGTGGGCCGCCGCCAAAGCCTTCGCCTCGGCCAGCGTGTCCCAGGGAAACTCCGGCAGCGACGCCGACACCTTGGCGCGCGCCGGCGGCACCGCCCCGCTCAGTCGCCTTCGCCCTGCGGCGGCAGGTCCTTGACCACCTGCGGGTCGTTCTCGGTCATGCCGACCTTGGCCGCGCCGCCGGGCGAGCCCAGCTCGGCGAAGAAGTCGGCGTTGATCTGCGTGTACTGGCTCCACTGGTCGGGCACATCGTCTTCGTAGTAGATCGCTTCGACGGGGCAGACCGGTTCGCATGCCCCGCAGTCGACGCATTCGTCGGGGTGGATGTACATCATCCGAGCACCCTCGTAGATGCAGTCGACCGGGCACTCCTCGATGCACGCCTTGTCTTTGATGTCGACGCAGGGTTCGGCGATCGTGTACGTCACAGACGTCTCCTCGTACTGATCAATGTGGGCTGCTGTTGTCGGCTCGCCGCAGGCCGCTCGGTGCCGGTAGGCGGGCGTTTCGGTTACTGATACTAAACGTCGCACACACGTCGACCACATGGCACGCCCTTCGGCTCGCAGCCGTGTCTACCCACGCGGGCTCTCAGGCGCCCGCCAGGGCGTCCAGCAGCGCAAATGTGACGGACATCGCCGCGCCCCTGACCTCCCGTTTGTCACATTCGAAAGCCACTTTCCGAAAAGCCGTACGATAGAAGAACGCCCGCACGGACTGGTAATCTCGACCGAGACGACACCGTTTGGGCAGTCGTCGCCGCCGTCTGTCGACGGTGCATTGAATGGGGAAGGTGTCCATAATGGTGAAGCTTTCGTTGGCCAAGATCGCTGCCGTGGCCGGTGGCGTGGCGTTGGCGTTCACTGCCGGGGCCGGGATCGCGTCCGCGGACCCCGCTCTGGATCCGATCATCAACACGACCTGCAACTACGGGCAGGTCATGGCGGCGCTCAACGCGACTTCGCCCGGTGCGGCCGCTCAGCTGAACTCGTCGCCGATCGCGCAGAACTACCTGCGTCAGTTCCTCGCCTCCGCGCCGCCGCAGCGTGCGGCGATGGCGGCTCAGATCCAGGCGATGCCGCAGGCCGCGCAGTACTTCGGTGTCGTCCAGTCGGTCGCCGGTAGCTGCAACAACTACTGATCCGATAACTCGCATAGCGACCGGCTGCTCAGCACCCGCTGAGTAGCCGGTCGCTATGCGAGTTCGGTGACGTAGGTCGTGGTGCGCTGACGCGCCGGACGGCCAATGCCCTCGGCGATCGCGGCCAGCTCCGCCGCACTCTTCGAGGATCCGTGTTCCGAGCCGGCCATCCTCGAGATGGTCTCCTCCATCAGCGTGCCGCCGAGGTCGTTGGCCCCGCCGTTGAGCATCACCCGGGTGCGCTCCACGCCGAGCTTTACCCAGCTGGTCTGGATGTGCGAGATGCGGCCGTGCAACATGATCCGTGCGAGCGCGTGCACCGCGCGGTTGTCGCGAAGGGTGGGTCCGGGACGGGCCGCCCCGGCCAGGTACAACGGCGAATTCTGGTGCACGAAAGGCAACGGTACGAACTCGGTGAAGCCGCCGGTGCGGTCCTGGATGTCGCGCAGCACGTTGAGGTGGGCAACCCAGTGCCGCGGGGTGTCGACGTGTCCGTACATCATCGTCGACGAGGAGCGCAGGCCCACCTCGTGCGCGGTGGTCACGATCTCGATCCACAGTGACGTCGGCAGCTTGCCCTTGGTGAGCACCCAGCGCACTTCGTCGTCCAGGATCTCGGCCGCGGTGCCGGGTATGGTGTCGAGTCCGGCTTCGCGCAGGCTGCTCAGCCATTCGCGAACGCTCAACCCGCTCTTGGTCACACCGTTGGCGATCTCCATCGGGGAGAACGCGTGCACGTGCATCGAGGGCACGCGGGCCTTGACGGCGCGCACCAGCTCGGCGTAACCGGTCACCGGCAGCTCGGGATCGATGCCGCCCTGCATGCACACCTCGGTGGCGCCCTGCACGTGCGCCTCCCACGCGCGCTCGGCGACCTCCTCGGTGGACAGCGAATACGCGTCGGCGTCGCCCTTGCGCTGAGCGAACGCGCAGAACCGGCAGCCGGTGTAACAGATGTTGGTGAAGTTGATGTTGCGGTTCACCACGAAGGTCACGTCATCGCCGACCGCGTCGCGGCGTAGCGAATCAGCCAGTGCAGCAACGGCTTCCAGTGCGGAGCCCGCTGCGGTGGCCAGCGCCAGGTACTCACTTTCGGTGCAGCCGGCGGGATCGCGCTCCGCCGAGCGCAGCGCGGCGAGCACGTCGGTGTCTAGGCGTTCTGGCGCTTTGGCGCCCTGCGCGGCCAGCTCGTGCACGTGCGCCCGGATCGACTCCCAGTCGCCGAAGGCGCTGTCGAGGTCGCCACGGGTTTCGGTGGTGCGCCCCTCGGTGTCGATGGTCGCGTTGAGGTCCACCCGCCCCGAAGACTCCACGTCGTCGGGTTCCTGCCAGGGCAGCCCCACCGGGTTGACGTCGTGGGCCAGGCCGGTAGCCGGATCGGCCAGCGCCAGCACATGGCCCCGCACCCGGGGATCGATCCAGGCCGCACCCGCCTGCACGTATCGGGGTTGGGCGGTCAGCCGCTGCACCAGGTCGTACCCGGACTCCGCGGTGACGGCGGCCAGTTCCGCCAAAGCGGGCCAGGGCCGTTCGGGGTTCACGTGGTCGGGCGTCAGCGGCGAAACACCGCCCCAGTCGTCGACGCCTGCGGCGATCAGCGCCCGGCACTCCTCGCGCGAGACCAGGTTCGGCGGCGCCTGGATGCGCATGCCCGGGCCGAGCACCAGCCGCGCAACCGCCACCGTGGCCAGGTAATCCTCGATCCCGGCGTCGGGCACCGCGGCCATCGCAGTGTGTTGCTTGGCCCGGAAATTCTGCACGATCACTTCTTGGACGTGCCCGAATTCCTTGTGCAACTTCCGAATCGCGTGCAAGGTGTCGGCACGCTCGGCCAGCGTCTCGCCGATGCCGACCAGCAGACCGGTGGTGAACGGGATGGACAGCCGACCCGCGTCGGTGAGTGCACGCAGGCGCACCGCCGGGTCTTTGTCCGGGCTGCCATAGTGGGCAAGACCTTTGGTCTCGAACAGTCGCCGCGACGTCGTCTCGAGCATCATGCCCATCGACGGCGCCACCGGCTTGAGCCGCGACATCTCCGACCAGCTCATGACACCGGGGTTCAGGTGCGGCAGCAGCCCGGTCTCCTCCAGCACGCCGATCGCCATCGCCCGCACGTAGGACAGCGTGGAATCGTAACCGCGCTCTGCCAGCCACTCCCTGGCCTCGGGCCATCGGTCCTCGGGCCGGTCACCGAGGGTGAATAAGGCTTCCTTGCAACCGAGTTCGGCCCCACGCCGAGCGACGTCCAGGATCTCGTCCGGCTCGAGATACATACCCGCGCCCTGGGCGCGCAACTTGCCCGGCGCGGCCACGAAGGTGCAGTAGTGGCAGCTATCGCGGCACAGATGAGTGACCGGGATGAAGACTTTGCGCGAGTACGTGATCGGCAGCCGCCCGTTGGGCCCGCGGCGTCCCGCCGAGTCCAGGCCCGCGTCGCGGACCCGCGCCGCGCTCGCGCACAGGTCGGCCAGGGCATCGCCGCGCGCGGTCATCGCGACCGCCGCCTCCTCGAGGTTCAGCGCGACGCCGTCCCGGGCCCGGCGCAACACCCTGCGCAGCGCTGACCCACCGGGCTGTGGCGGAACGACGGGGCTGGGCAGAGCGATGGGCTCCTGGCCCGGAGTCCCCGGTTTCATTGGCACCTTGGTGTAACTTCCCCACGATCGATTTTCATCCGCGCGTCCCAACACGAATCCCTGGGCAACGGTGCCATATGCGCAACAGTAGCGCCAGGCTGCCGCGCGGCTGCGCTCGACCGTCCCGGCGCGACGCGGCCCAGGTGTCCGGGCGTGGCGGTTTTACCGACATTCCGGCTAATCAACCACGATCGCGCTACGATCCGAGCAAATCCGTTGCCGGCGACCCGGTTGCCGGTCAGCAAAGCCTGAACCGAGGAGGCTGCGGGGATGTCTTTCGTGCTCGCGGCGCCGGATGCGCTGGTTGGCGCGGCGGCGGACCTGGCCGGCCTCGGGGCGACGATCAGCAGCGCCAACGCCACGGCCGCGCCGCCGACGACCGGCATCCTCGCCGCCGCCCAAGACGAGGTGTCGACGCAGATCGCCGCCCTGTTCTCCGAACATGCGGCTCGGTATCAGCAGCTCAGCACCCAGGTGTCGGAATTCCACCAGCGGTTCGTCCAGGCGCTGACCGCCGCGGCGAACGCGTACGCGTCCACCGAGACCAGCGCGGTGCAGACCTTGGTGAACGCGGTCAACACGCCCGCCGAGATGCTGCTGGGGCACCCCCTGATCGGATCCGTCCCCGGGTGGACGGCGGGGGGCGGCGTCGCCGGGCTGCTCGGCACCGGGATTTTCGGCGGCAGTGGTGCGGCAGCAATACCGGCCGCGGCCGCGCTGCTCGGGCCAGCCGCGGTCGCCGGCGCCGCGGCGGTGCCGGCCGCAAACATCTTGCTGCCCCTCGGTACCGCGATAGAGAACGCCTACCTGGCCATCGAGCCGTGGGTGTCGTACGGCTTCGACCTCGTCTCCTACGCGGTCAGATGGGTGTTCTTGATCGGCATCTTGGCACCGCAGATCAACTACTTCTACGACCTGTTCGAGCCCATCGTGCAGAGCGTCCTGTTCAACACCATCGACTTCCTGGATGGGACAGTCAGTTTCACCCAGGGGCTGAACAACATCTCTGCGGCCACGACGGCGTCGATCGACCAGTTCATCACCACCGAGAACTACTGGTTCCGCAGCTTGTTCCCGCCGCCCCCGCCGCTCGGGGTGAACCTGCCGTAAAACTCAACCGGGCGAGCCGCGCCGCCACAGCACCAACACCGGCGGCGTCACGCCGAGCACCATCAGCAGCAGCGCCCCGTAACGCATCAGACCCTCGCCCCCCAGGAGCACGTCGTCCGCGGGACCGCCCATGCTGATGAACGCGACGGTGATCAGCCATGTCCACAGCGGCACCGCGGCCACCCGCGGGGACCTCGCCCACGAGCCGGCGGCCCACACCAGGGCCGCATTGACCAGCCCGCTAGCCAACCCGCTGACGGGAAAGGGGACGGCACCGATATAGGAAGGCAACAGCAGCGCCCCGGCCAGCGCGGACAGCACACCGTCCACGGCCAACAGCGTCAGGATGACGACGCGAAGAGCTGAGTCTGCGGCGCCGTCCTCAACCGGCGCGGCGCCCGGCTTGGTCGCGGTCAGGTCGGGACGCTATCGACCTGGGAGAGGATCGAACCGATCACCCACTGAAAGCTGTCGAGTCGGTCCTGCCAGTGCTGCATATTAGGGTCCAGGTCAGGGTCCATGCGAATTCCTTCCGTGGGGCGCCTGCCCGGAAGCCTACCGCGTCAGCCCGCAGTGAAACCAAGCCCGGCAAGCAGATCCGTTTCCCAACCGCGCGCGTCGCGCTCCCCCGCGGCGCCGGCGGCCAGCACATAGTGCTCATGCGCGGAGATCGGCAGCGCGATGTTGTTGGACAGCGCGCAGGCCCGCCCGGTCGGCCCGAGATCCACCTGGGTGGCATGCGCGGCCAGCGCCGCGCGCTTGGCCGCCCAGGCCTCCGGCCCCGCCTCCACGACGGCGTCGATGTCCTCGTCGGCATACCCGAAGGCGAACGCGTCCTCCGGCGGGACCACCCAGTGCGGCTGCAGATCCTCGGGCCCCAGCTCGCCTCGGGCCGCCCGGAAGGCGCTCAGCGCGAACACCGACCAGTAGAACTTCGGGACCTGCCACGGCTCGCCCGGATAATCGGTCGTGGCGGCGGCCGCGACGGCGGCGGTGGTCACGGTGTGGGCGTGGACGTGGTCGGGGTGGCCGTAGCCTCCCCGGGGGTCGTAGGTCACGACGACGTGGGGGCGCACGTCGCGGATGACGGCGACCAGCGACCCGACGGCCTCGCGCTCGTCGGCGTCGATGAACCGCTGGTGCCGGCGCTTCTCGGTGCCGACCATGCCCGAGTCGCGCCAGCGGCCGGCGCCGCCGAGGTAGGTGGGTCCGCCGGCGCCCAGCGCCTGCAGAGCCGCGGTCAATTCGGCGACCCGGTAGCCACCGAGTTGGTCGGCGCGATCGACGGCCAACCCGGCCCACCGCTCGCCGATGACCTCGCCCTCCTCGCCGAGCGTGCAGGTGATGACGCGCACTTCCGCTCCGCGGGCGGCGTAATGGGCGATGGTGGCGCCGGTGCCGATGGTCTCGTCATCGGGGTGCGCATGGACGAACAACAGCCGCGGGGACTCAGGCATGCACGCACCCTACCCGGACCGCCCTTCCGCCCACGGCCCAGATAGTGGTCGGTTCCGTTGCTTATCCGTTTCTTCGGAATGTGAGAACGCCGACGGCTACTATCGAACGATGCCGCAGCTCACCCCCGCCGCCGGCGCCCGGGGCCGCCGACGCGGTGAGGTCCTTGAACGCGCGCTCTACGAGGCCACGCTGGCGGAATTGGCCGACGTCGGGTACGGCGGGCTGACCATGGAGGGCATCGCGGCGCGCGCCCACACCGGCAAGGCGGCGCTGTACCGGCGCTGGTGCAGCAAGCACGACCTGGTGCACGCCGCGCTGGTGTATGCCCTGCCGTCGCTGCCCGAGTCGCGCCCCGGCCGGTCGGCCCGCGAGAACCTGCTGGCGGTGTTCACCGCGCACCGCGACGTGCTGGCCGGCAAAACCGGATTCCCCGGCCTGGACATCATCGGCCAGCTCATCCACGAGCCCGAGTTGCGCGCCATCTTCGCCGACGCCGTGGTCGGCCCGCGCCTGGCTCTCGTCGAGGCGATCCTGCGCACCGCCGTCGCGGACGGGGACCTCGACCCGGCCGCGATCACCCCGTTCACCGCGCGCATCGGACCGGCCTTGATCAACCACCAATGCCTGGTCACCGGGTCGCCACCGACCCGGCGGGAGCTGGGCCTGATCGTCGACACTGTGATCCCGCCCAGGCCGTCGGCCCGCGGTAATTGAACGCGCCAGGGATTACAGCATTCCGGCGAGGTCGACGCCGGCCGCGAGGGTCTGGTCGAAGATGCCCTCGATGCCGCCGATCGCGTACGG
>NZ_JBYCLG010000138.1:0-5182 GCF_057473785.1 Mycobacterium sp. TH-M103 | reverse complement strand
GCGACGAGGCCACCGCCGAGCGCCTCGACATCCTCAACGAGGTCGACGGCGTGTGGCGCTGCCGCACCACGTTCAACTGCACCGAGGCCTGCCCGCGGGGCATCGAGGTCACCAAGGCGATTCAGGAAGTCAAGCGCGCGTTGATGTTCTCGCGCTGAGCGGCTAATCCTGACCGGGCGGGAGCGCCAGCACCCGGTTGTTGCCCGTGTCGACGACGTAGATGTTCCCGGCGGTGTCGAGGGCGATGCCCTGGGGATGGTTGAGTCCGTTGAACGGCAACGTCGTTGACGTGTGGGTGGCCTTGACGAACTTCGTGACGTGATTGTCGTGGCTGTCGGTCACGTACACGTTTCCGCCGGAGTCGACGGCCAGATTATCCGGATGTCCGACCACAAACGGCAGCACGGTCGGAACCGTCGCCGTCCGCGGCAGTTTCAGCACCCGCTCGTTGTCCCGGTCGATGACGAACAGGGCGCCGCCGCGACCCACCGTCACGGCCGAGGGACACGCCAAGCCACTGAGCGGCAGCTCCGTCTGCTCGCTCGACTGCGCGAGCAGCTCCACCACCCGGTTGTGCGCGCAGTCGCTGACAACGACGGCGCGATCGTTGCCGCGATCGCGCGAAGCGACCGCCACACCCGTGGGATCCCTGAGATCGGCGAACGGCAGCACGGTCGGGTTGGCCGACCCGGCTGTCAGCTCCAGCACCCGGTGCTGCGCGGGCTCGGTGACCTCCAAGTCACCCGCGTCGTCGACCGCGATATCGTCGGGACGCTCGAGACCGGCCAACGGCACCACCGTCTGGCCGGTCGAACCCGCGGCCAGTTCCAGCACCCGGTTGTTGCCACTGTCGGTGACGTAGACGTCGCCCTTGGCGTCGACCGCGACCTCCTCGGGATTGTCGAGGCCGGTGAACGGCAGCACCACCTGACCCCGTGGTTTCGCCGAATGGAACGGGAATTGGTCGGTGGCTCGCAAGAGTACGGCGCCCCCGACCACCGCGATCACCACCACCGCCGCGAGGGCCAGAACTTTGCCGCGGCCGGATCTTTTCCGCGGGACGCGTGCCGTGGGCGCGGTGTCCTGCTCCGAGAGTGCGGGGTCGGTGGCGGAGGCTGGCGGCGCGGCGTGGGTGGAGAAGTCGGTGAGGGCCGCGCGGGCGGCCACGGCCAGCTCGGGTGCCGACTGGTAGCGGTCGCCCGGGTCCTTCGCCATGCCCCGCGCGACCACGCGGTCGAACCCGGCGGGTATCGCCGGGTCGATGCTGCTGGGTTTGGGCGGTGCGTCCGTGCGATGGGCGGCGGCCAGGCCCTCCACCCCGCACGCTGAACGGCAACCGCCCGGTGAGGCACTCGTAGAGAACGCAGGCGAGCGAGTACACGTCGGCGCGAGCGTCGACGACCTTTCCGTCCTTGCCGGCGGCGAAGCGCTCCGGGGCCATGTACGCCGGGCTTCCCGGGGCGACGTTGGTGAGCGTCAAACGACCGGCGTCGGCCTCGTGGACGAGCCCGAAATCGATCAGGTACACGAAGTCCTCGCCGACCATCAGCAGGTTCGACGGCTTCACGTCGCGATGCACCAGCCCGGACTTGTGCGCCGCATCCAGCGCCGCCGCAACCTGTTCGACCACGCGCACGGCCTTCTGCGGACTCAACGCTCCCTCGCGTTTGAGCACCTTGTTCAGGTCGACGCCGTCGACGATCGGCATCACCATGTACACGCGCCCGTCGATCTCGCCGGTCTCGTAGATCGGGATGATGTTCGGGCTGGCCAGCCGGCCCGCCGCATACGCCTCGCGGCGGAACCGCTCCCGAAATCCCGCCTCGGCGGCCAGTTCCGGCTGCAGCAACTTGACGGCCACATCCCGGCCCAGCGCTGTGTCGTGGGCCCGGTACACCGCGCCCATGCTGCCCTGGCCGAGCTTGTCGAAGAGCCGGTAGCGGCCGAACTCGATTTCATTGATGGGGGCCGGTTCCGAGGTGTCGGCAGCGGGCGGGGCAGTCAGCGCGTTGTGCGCGGCGGCGGACAACTCGCGGGCCGTTTGGTAGCGGTCATCGGGGTCGTCGGCCATGCCGCGGGCGATCACCTCGTCGAACGCCGCCGGAATCGCCGGGTCGGCATCGGTGGGTTTGGGGGTGGGTTTTGGCGCAACACCTCCCGCAACGGCGGGCCGACCGGTCAGGCACTCGTAGAGGACGCAGGTCAAAGCGTAGAGGTCGGTGCGGGCGTCGACGGTCGCGCCGTCGGTCGGGGCGGCGCCGAAATCGGTCAGGTACACGAACGCGCCGCCCACCAACAGGTTCGCGGCCGTCACGTCGCCGTGGACCACCCCGGCCACGTGGGCCGCCTCCAGCGCGGACGCGACCTGCACGATCACCCGCGCCGCCACCATCGGGTGCAGTGGCCCGTCGCGGTTCAGCAGATCCTGCACGGTGATGCCGTCGGCGACGGCGGGCCGCACCAGATAGGGTCGCCCGTCGATCTCGCCGGCCTCATAGACCGGGAGGATGTTCGGGTCGCTGAGCCGGGCCGCGATGGCGACCTCGCGCTGGAACCTCTCCCGATGGCCGGCATCGGCGGCCGACTCCGGCGAGAGCACCTTGACGGCCACTTCGCGGCTCATCTTCGTGTCGTGGGCCCGGTACACCGTGCCGGTGGCGCCGGACCGCAGCACCGTCAGCAGCCGATAACGCCCGAAGACTTCGCCTTCCACCTCGTCCACCGCAAACCTCCTCTGTGCGCAACGAAGTGGTGCCTGGATGCTACATCGCCGCGCCCGCCCTCGCGGCGAGGCGGGGAGTCACACCTTCGCGGCCCGTCTCGTCTGAGGGGTATGACCGAGAAAACCCGCATCGAGCCCCTGCCCCCCGAGCGCGCCGGACTGCTGACCCGCGCCATGTACCGCTACGCCAAACGGCGATTCGGCCAGGTTCCCGAACCCTTCGCCGTCGCCGCGCACCACCGCGGTCTGCTGGTCGCAGGGGCAGTGCACGAGATGCTGGTGCAGCGGGCGTCGCAGGCGCTGCCCGCCGGCGCGCGCGAGCTGGCGGTGTTCTGGACGGCGCGCGCGATCGGCTGCTCCTGGTGCGTGGACTTCGGGTCCATGCTGCAGCGCCTGGACGGGCTGGACATCACCCGGCTCTCCGAGATCGACTCGTATGCAACGTCTTGCGCGTTCACCGACGATGAGCGCGCCGCCATCGCCTACGCCGACGCGATCACCACCGACCCGCACACCGTCACCGACGAGCAGTTCACCGACCTGCGGGCCCGGTTCGGCGACGCCGGCGTGATCGAGCTGACCTATCAGATCGGGCTGGAGAACATGCGGGCTCGGATGAACACCGCGTTGGGCATCACCGAGCAGGGCTTCAACTCCGGTGACGCCTGCCGGGTTCCGTGGGCCGGGCAGCACGGCGGGCCTGCAGCGGGGAGCCGGTGAACTTCTCGGGGTTGGCGACATCCCACAGGGCGCAGACCTTTCCGTCGCGCACCGTGACCGCCAGGATGCGCGGCGACAGCTCCCGGTGGCCGTCTCCGCCGGGGCTGCCGGCCGTGTAGACGCCCAGTTCGCCGTTGACCAGGGCCAGTTGGCTGGACGAGAAGAACGCCGGGCCGTAGCGGTGGGCCAGGCCGAAGACGAAGCGGGACACCTTGTCCGCGCCGATGATGACCTGAACCGCCGTGGGCGCCTTGCCATCCGAGTCGCCGGTGAAGGTGACGCCGGGGTGCAGCAGCGCCACCACCGCGTCCAGGTCGCCGGCGGCCATGGCGGCCATCAGCCGCCCGACCACGTCGTCGTGCGAGGGGTCGGGGTGCCCTGATATTGCGGCCGGCGCCGCGCTGACGGCCTTGCGGGCCCGCGACGCCAGCTGCCGGGCCGCCGGCTCGGTGGTCCCCAGCACCCCGGCCACCTCGGCGAAGGGCACCGCGAACCCGTCGTGCAAGACGAACGCGACCCGCTGGTCGGGGGACAGCCGCTCCAGCACGACCATCGCGGCGAACCGGGCGTCCTCGCCGGCCACCACCGCCGACAGCGGATCGGCCGCCTCGAGGCCGGTGACCACCGGTTCGGGCAGCCAGTTTCCGGTGTAGCTCTCGCGGCGGTGCGCGGCCGAGCGCAGCCGGTCCAGCCCGAGCCTGCTGACCACCGTCGTCAGCCAGGCCCGCAGGTCGGCGATCTGCCCGGCGTGCCCGTCCCAGCGCAGCCAGGCCTCCTGGACGATGTCCTCGGCGTCGGCGACGGTCCCAGTGAGCCGGTAGGCGACGGCCATGAGATGGGGCCGCAACGCCTCGAATTCCGCGACCCCCTGCACCGAGGTCATGGCCCGAGCCTAGCGTTAGGCTTGCATCCACGATGACTTCCAATCTCTGGCTGCATTTCGCCCGGCACGGCGCGGACATCGCGCATCCGGTCATCACCCGCGGCGAGGGCGTCACCATCTTCGACGACCGCGGCAAGAGCTACCTGGACGCGTTGTCCGGGCTGTTCGTCGTCCAGGTCGGCCACGGGCGCGCCGAACTCGCCGAGACCGCCGCCCGCCAGGCGCAGACGCTGGCGTTCTTCCCGCTCTGGGGATACGCGCACCCGGCCGCGATCGAGCTCGCCGAGCGCCTGGCGCACCACGCGCCCGGCGACCTGAACCGCGTGTTCTTCACCACCGGCGGCAGCGAGGCCGTCGAAACCGCGTGGAAACTGGCCAAGCAGTACTTCAAGCTCACCGGCAAACCCGGCAAGCACAAGGTCATTTCGCGCTCGATCGCCTACCACGGCACCACGCAGGGCGCGCTGGCGATCACCGGGCTGCCCTCCTACAAGGCGCCGTTCGAGCCGGTGACGCCGGGTGGGTTCCGCGTGCCCAACACGAACTTCTACCGCGCACCCGAACCGTTAGCCAACGATCCCAAAACCTTCGGGCGGTGGGCCGCCGACCGGATCGCCGAGGCGATCGAGTTCGAGGGCCCCGACACCGTCGCCGCGGTGTTCTTGGAACCGGTGCAGAACGCGGGCGGCGCGATCCCGGCTCCCCCGGGTTATTTCGAACGGGTGCGCGAGATCTGCGACGAATACGACGTGCTGCTGGTCTCCGACGAGGTGATCTGCGCGTTCGGCCGGATCGGGTCGATGTTCGCCTGTGACGACTTCGGCTACGTGCCCGACATGATCACCTGCGCCAAGGGC
>NZ_JBYCLG010000137.1:0-3874 GCF_057473785.1 Mycobacterium sp. TH-M103 | reverse complement strand
CAAGCGGGTCGCCGTCGACGTGACGCTGCGCACCCCGGCCGGGATGCGCCTGGGCGAACCGGTGCGGTTGTTGGTGCATTCCAACGCCTATGGCAAGTTGCTGTTCGCGATCACGCTGAGCGCCGCGGCGGTGCTGGTGCTGCTGGCCGGGCGCCGCCTGTGGCACCGGTTCCGCGGCCAGCCCGACCCCGCCGACCTGGACCGGCCGCGGCGCGGAATTCCGCCGCAGCCGAGGCCGGCCGAACTGCACGACGAGTCCGCCCCCGAGGTCGACGAAAAGCACCGGGTATGACACCAGCCTCGCGGCGGGCCTACCCACAGCCGCAGCCGAACCGGCGGCACCGGCCCGCACCTCCCGCCCCACCGGCCGCCCCACCCGGTGCGCCGGCTGTTGCCCGGCGGGCCGAACTGTCGGACTCCGCGGTGGTCTCGCGGTCGTGGGCCATCGCCTTTGCCACCCTGGTCAGCCGGCTGACCGGCTTCGCCCGGATCGTGCTGCTCGCCGCCATCCTGGGCGCGGCGCTGTCGAGTGCGTTCTCGGTGGCCAACCAGCTGCCGAACCTGGTGGCCGCCCTGGTGCTCGAGGCGACGTTCACCGCGATCTTCGTTCCGGTGCTGGCCCGCGCCGAGCAGTCCGACCCCGACGGCGGGGCGGCGTTCGTGCGGCGCCTGGTCACCCTGACGACCGCGCTGCTGGTGGTGGCGACGGCGTTGTCGGTGCTGGCCGCGCCGCTGCTGGTGCGGTTGATGCTGGGCCGCATCCCGCAGGTCAACGAACCGCTGACCACCGCGTTCGCCTATCTGCTGCTGCCGCAGGTGCTCGCCTACGGCCTGACGTCGGTGTTCATGGCGATCCTGAACACCCGCAACGTATTCGGCCCCACCGCCTGGGCGCCCGTCGTCAACAACGTCGTCGCGCTGGTGACCCTGGCGGTCTACGTCGCGGTCCCCGGCGCGCTGTCCGTCGATCCCGTGCGGATGGGCAACCCCAAGCTGCTGGTGCTCGGCATCGGCACCACCGTGGGCGTGTTCGCCCAGGCCGCGATGCTGCTGATCGCGCTGCGGCGCGAACGCGTGAGCCTGCGCCCGCTGTGGGGGATCGACGAGCGTCTCAAGCGCTTCGGCGCGATGGCCGCCGCCATGGTGCTCTACGTGCTGATCAGCCAGCTCGGGCTCGTGGTCGGCAACGAGATCGCCAGCACCGCGGCGGCGTCCGGACCCGCGATCTACAACTACACCTGGCTCGTCCTGATGCTGCCCTACGGGATGATCGGGGTGACGGTGCTGACCGTGGTGATGCCGCGGCTGAGCCGCAACGCCGCCGCCGACGACATCAAGGGCGTGCTCGGCGACCTGTCGCTGGCCACCCGGCTGACCCTGGTGACGCTCATCCCGATCGTGGCGTTCATGACCGTCGGCGGCCCGGCCATCGGCAGCGCCCTGTTCGCCTACGGCCACTTCGGGCAGGTCGACGCCGGGTACCTGGGCGCCGCGATCGCGTTGTCGGCGTTCACGCTGATCCCCTACGGGCTGGTGCTGCTGCAGTTGCGGGTGTTCTACGCGCGCGAGCAGCCGTGGACCCCGATCGTGGTCATCGTCGTGATCACGGTCGTCAAGATCGCCGGGTCGCTGCTGGCGCCGCACCTCACCGGCGACCCGAAGCTGGTGGCCGGCCTGCTCGGCCTGGCCAACGGAGTCGGGTTCCTGGCCGGTGCGGTGGTGGGCTACCTGCTGCTGCGACTGGCGCTGCTGCCCCGCGGCGGCCACCTGGTCGACGTGTCCACGGTGCGAACCGTCCTGGTGACGACGGCCGCGTCGCTGCTGGCCGGGCTGCTCGCCTACGTCGCCGACCGCCTGCTGGGGCTGGGCCGCCTGACCGCGCACGGCGGCGGTGCCGGTTCACTGCTGCGCCTGCTGATACTGGCAACGATCATGCTGCCGGTCATGACGACGTTCATGCTGCGCGCCCAGGTCCCCGAGGCGCAGGCGGCATTGGAGGCGGCCCGGCGCCGGATCGGGCACGGCAACGCACGCCCGGCGGGGACGGTGAGGGCCAGCAAAGCGAACGGGCGGGACGGATCGTCCGGGTCGACCCCCGTCACGTACCCTGAGCAGAGGAATTCGTCCCTGCCGAGGGTGAATGCGGTCAACGAGCCGCGCAGGCCGCCGGAGCGGGAAGGCAACGCGCGGACAGCGAAAGGACCGGAGGTGAGCGACCGCCCTATGGACAGCGCCGTGTCGCGCTCCGAGCTTCCGCGACCGGTCGCCGACGACTTCCAGCCCGACATCCCCCCGGAGCGCGCGGCGGACACGTCGGCGCACGCCGCGTCGCCCCGCGGACCGGTGCCGCCGGACGCCCCCCGCGAGCGCGGCGGGGAATCCCCGGCGTCCGGGGACACACACCTGCTTCCCGGCGCCCGGATCGCCGGGGGGCGCTACCGCCTGCTGGTGTCCCACGGCGGCACGCCACCGCTGCAGTTCTGGCAGGCGCTGGACACCGCGCTGGACCGGCAGGTGGCGCTGACGTTCGTCGACCCGGACGGCTCCCTGCCCGACGACGTGGTGCAGGAGATCCTGTCCCGCACGTTGCGGCTGAGCCGGGTCGACAAGCCCGGCATCGCCCGGGTGCTCGATGTGGTGCACAGCGGTTCCGGCGGCCTGGTGGTTTCGGAGTGGATTCGCGGTGGCTCGCTGCGCGAGGTGGCCGACACCGCGCCCTCGCCCGTCGGCGCCGTCCGCGCGATGCAGTCGCTGGCCGCCGCCGCCGAGGCGGCCCACCGCGCCGGTGTGACCCTGTCGATCGACCACCCGAGCCGGGTGCGCGTCAGCATCGACGGCGACGTCGTGCTGGCGTATCCGGCGACCATGCCCGACGCCAACCCGCAGGCCGACATCCGCGGCATCGGCGCCGCGCTGTACGCCCTGCTGGTCAACCGCTGGCCGCTGCCGGAGCCCGGGGTCCGCAGCGGGCTCGCCCCCGCCGAGCGGGACGCCAACGGCGTCCCCGTCGAACCCACGGTCATCGACCGCGCGATTCCGTTCCAGATCTCGGCCGTCGCCGTGCGCGCGGTGCAGGACGACGGCGGCATCCGCAGCGCCTCGACGCTGCTGAACCTGCTGCAGCAGGCGACCGCCGTGGCCGACCGCACCGAGGTGCTCGGCCCGATCGACGACACCCCGCCCTTCCAGGCGCTCCGCCCGTCCGCCGGCGACCCGGCCGTCCTCGCGCGCCGGCGCCGCAACCTGCTGATCGGCGTCGGCGCGGGCTTGGCGGTCCTCGTGGTCGCGCTGCTGGTGCTCGCCTCGGTGGTCAGCAAGATCTTCGGCAATGTCGGCGGGGGTCTGAACAAGGACGAACTGGGGCTCAACGGACCCACGTCGGCGACGTCGGCGCCGGCGTCCGGCTCGGTCCGCGCCGGCAGCGTCGTCAAACCCACGAAGGCCACGGTCTTCTCCCCGGACGGCGAGGCCGACAACCCGGGCCAGGCCGGGCTGGCGATCGACGGCGACCCCTCCACCTCGTGGGAGACCGACACCTACAACGACGCCGCCCCGTTCCCCTCCTTCAAGAACGGGGTCGGGCTGATGCTGCAGCTGCCGAGCCCGACGGTGGTCGGCGCCGTCTCCATCGACATCTCCAGCACCGGCACGCAGGTCGAGCTCCGCTCGTCGCCCACGCCGAACCCGGCGAAGCTGGACGACACCACGTTGCTGATGCCGGCCGCCACGCTCAAGCCCGGTCACAACGTGATCGCGGTCACGTCTACTGCACCGACATCGAATCTGCTGGTGTGGATCTCGACGTTGGGCAGCACCGACGGCAAAAGCCGCGCGGCGATCTCGGAAATCACGGTTGCGGCCGCGTCCTGAACCT
>NZ_JBYCLG010000136.1:0-16790 GCF_057473785.1 Mycobacterium sp. TH-M103 | reverse complement strand
GCGGGAACGAACGGGAAGCGCTCGACCTCACGGCGCAGGCCGATGTCGCCGCCCGGGGGATCGAGCCGGAACTCGATGCGCCGGAACGACTCCGCCGAGGGGCGGTGGTGGCGCCGATTGTCGTCGAACGTCCCCATGCGCAGCCGTTCGGAGCGCAGCAGCTCGGTGTCGACGTCGGCGACGCTGTGCCGCTCCCCCCGCGGGAACCGCTCGGAGGACGCGAGCAACACGCCGTTCTCCCACACCATGGTCTGGCCGTCCCAGGCCAGATCGGTGGTCGATTCGCCCTCGCCCGCGGCGGCATAGACGTAGGCGGCCAGGCACCGCGACGACGCCGAACGCGCCAGCAGGCAACGATCCTCGGCGCGCCCGATCGTGATCGGGCTGCCGGACAGGTTAGCCAGCACCGTCGCGCCCGCCAGAGCCGCCTCCGCGCTGGGCGGAATCGGCACGAACATGTCCTCGCAGATCTCGACGTGCAGCACGAAGCCGCGCAGATCCGACGCGGCGAACAGCAGGTCGGGACCGAATGGGGCCTCGACCGGGCCGGCGGGGCCGCCGATGCGGATGGTGCCGCGCTCGTCGTCGCCGGGCGCGAGCTGGCGACGCTCGTAGAACTCCCGGTAGGTGGGCAGGTAGGACTTGGGCGCCACGCCGAGCACGGCACCCCGGTGGATCACCACCGCGGCGTTGTAGATGCGGTGCCGGTGCCGCAGCGGCGCGCCAACCACCAGCACGGGCAACAGCTCGGCCGAGGCCGCCACGACCTCGGCGAGGCCCGCTTCGACGTCATCGAGCAGCTGGTCCTGCAGCAGGATGTCCTCGATCGAATAGCCGGACAGCGTCAGCTCGGGGAAGACGGCCAGGCCGACGCCCTCGTCGTGGCATTCACGGGCCAGCCGCAACACCGACGCGGCGTTTGCCGCGGGATCGGCCATCGTGGTGTGGTGGGTGCACGCGGCGACGCGGACGAAGCCCTGACTGTAGCTGTTGTAGAAGTCCATCGCTTTCCCATTCTCGCCCAGGCGGTGTCAGCGCCGGTTTGCCGGGTACACGTTGCCCTATGAGTGACACCGCCGTCTTGGTCGTCGACATGATGAACACCTATCGGCACCCCGACGCCGAAGAACTGATACCCAATGTCGGCAACATCATCGAGCCGCTGTCCGGACTGGTCCGCCGCGCGCGCGAATCCGACCCCGAATCCGGCGGTGTCGACCTGATCTACGTCAACGACAACTACGGCGACTTCAGCGCGGAGTTCTCCGACATCGTCGAATCCGCGCTCAACGGCGAACGGCCCGACCTGGTGAAGCCGATCGTGCCGGCCGCGGGCTGCCGGCTGTTGACCAAGGTCCGCCACAGCGTGTTCTTCGGGACGGCGCTGGAGTATCTGCTGCACCGCCGCGGCACCAAGCGGGTGGTGTTGACGGGGCAGGTCACCGAGCAGTGCATCCTCTACAGCGCGCTCGACGCCTACCTGCGCCATTTCCAGGTCGTGGTCCCCACCGACGCGGTCGCCCACATCTACGAGGAGTTGGGTGAGGCGGCTCTCAAGATGATGCAGCGCAACCTGTCCGCGGAGCTCACCACCGCGGCGGAGTGCCTGAGCTGACCATCCACGGCGAGCGTGCGCACAATGCCGCCCGCAACGGCGTGTCGCCGTGCAGGCGCGCACGCTCGCGAAGCGCGCGGGGCCGCTAACCTCGAAGAGGTGATGGCCCGCGCAGAATCGCCCGAGTTGGTCGCGCTGCTGGCCGGTCGCCGCGTCGCCGTGCTCACGGGTGCGGGAATCTCCACCGACTCCGGCATTCCCGACTACCGGGGGCCCGATTCACCGCCGAGCAATCCGATGACCATCCGCCAGTTCACGTCGGATCCGGTCTTCCGGCAGCGTTACTGGGCGCGCAACCACGTCGGGTGGCGCCACATGGCCGACACGCTGCCCAACGCGGGCCATCGGGCGCTGGCCGCGCTCGAGCGCGCGGGCGTCGTCGCCGGCGTGATCACCCAGAACGTCGACCTGCTGCACACCAAGGCCGGCAGCGTCAACGTGATCGACCTGCACGGCACCTACGCGCGGGTGGTCTGTTTGGGCTGCGGCCACACCATGAGCCGAGCCGCGCTGGCCGACGAACTCGAGGCACTCAATCCCGGCTTCCTGGCGCGCGCCGGGGCGCTCGGCGGCCTGGCGGTGGCTCCCGACGCCGACGCCGTCGTCGCCGACACGACGACGTTCCGGTACCTGGACTGCCCGCGCTGCGGCGGCATGCTCAAACCCGGCATCGTCTACTTCGGCGAGAGCGTTCCCGAACACGTTGTGGCCCAGGCCTATTCGCTGATGGAGCGGGCCGAGGCCCTGCTCGTCGCCGGTTCGTCGCTGACCGTGTTCTCCGGCTACCGATTCGTGCGGCGCGCCGCCGCGCTCGGCGTTCCGGTCGCCATAGTCAACCGGGGACGCACCCGCGGTGACGACCTGGCCGACGTCAAGGTCGAGGGCGGGTGCTCGGAGTTGCTGACGCTGCTGGCCTGCGAACTGGGCGGGGCGGTGGCGCCACTTCCAAACCCTTAGAAGTCGCAGGGCATGCTGCGGATGGCGTGGATGAAATTGCCCGGCACGTACGAGGGATCCCCCGCCTGGATGTCGGGCAGCTGGCGCAGCAGTTCCCCGAAGATGGCGCGCAGCTGCGCCCGGGCCACATGGGCGCCCAGGCAGAAGTGCACCCCGCCGCCACCGAAACCGACGTGCGGATTGGGATCGCGGCCGAGGTCGAAACGGTCCGGACGGTCGAACACGTCGGTGTCCCAGTTGCCCGACGGGTAGAACATCACCACCTTCTCCCCCGCCGAGATCTGCTGGCCACCCAATTCGAAATCCATTGCGGCCGTGCGGCGGAAGGTCATCACCGGGGACGCCCAGCGGATGAACTCCTCGACCGCGGTGCCGATGCGGTCCTCGAACGCCACGTGCAGCCACTGTCGCTGGGCGGGAAAGTCGGTGAGCGCCTTCATCGCGTGGCTGGTGGTCTGGCGGGTGGTGTCGTTGGCGGCCACCGAGAGCAGCACGAAGAACGCGGCCACGTCCGCGTCCGTGAGCCGGTCGCCGTCGACCTCGGCGTTAACCAGGGCGCTGAACAGGTCGTCTCCGGGCCGGGCGCGGCGCTCGGCAGCCAGTGCGCCGGCGGCCTGGTGCAGGTACATCTGGTTCTCGACCAACACCTGCATCGGGTCCCGGCCGTCGAGGTAGACGGGGTCGGCCCACGACACCAGCGCGTCGGCGGCCTGCGCGACCCGCTCCCGCTCGGACTCCGGGATGCCCACCATGTCCGACAGTGTGCGGATGGGCAGTTGCTTGGCGCAGTGCTCGACGAAATCGACGCCACCGCCGGCGGCGCGCAGCTCGCCGACGATGGCGTTGGCGTTCGTCCGGATCGAGTCCTCGATACGGCGGACCTGCCGTGGGGTGAAGGCGGCGCTGACCAGTTTGCGCAGCTTGGTGTGCCGCGGCGGGTCCATCGCCAGGAAGGACTGCGAGGCCTCGAGCAGGTCCACGGGGATGTTCTCGAACATCACCCCCTTGCCGGACAGGAAAACCTCGTTGCCGCGGCTGACCGTGACGATGTCGGCGCGCCGGGTGACCGCCCAATAGCCGCGGTCATCGGGGTCGTGCATCAGCGCGTCCTGGACCGGGGGATGCCAGCTCACCGGCCGTTCGGCGCGCAGCACAGCGAACGAGCGTTCCCGGTCCGCGGCGGTCGTGGACCAGAACGCGCGCGAGGACAGATCGATCGGGTCGTAGGCGCGGTTCGTGCCGGGCTTCCCTGCCATCACCGTCATCGTCGAGGCCTTCCTATGACGCCAGTCACACCATGATCCCGACACTATGCCTAGACATTATGTCTAGTCAAGGCGTCGATCGGGTGGCTATGCTGGGCGAATGCCGTCGGTCACCCGCAAACCGCAGGGCCGGCGCGAGGAGGGCCGCGAGCAGCGGCGGGAGCGGATGGAGCGTCGGCTGCTCCACGCCACCGACCGGCTGATGCGCGCCGGCGCCAGCTTCACCGAACTCAGCGTCGACCGGCTGTCGACCGAGGCCGGCATCTCGCGCGCGAGTTTCTACGTCTACTTCGAAGACAAGGGCCACCTGCTCCGTCGCCTCGCCGGGCAGGTGTTCGCCGACCTGGCCGCCGGCGCCGAACGCTGGTGGGACGTGGCCTGGCGGCACAATCCCGAGGACGTGCGCGCCGGCATGGCCGGCATCATCGACGCCTATCGGCGCCACCAGCCGGTGCTGGTCGCGCTCAACGAGATGGCCGGCTACGACCCGTCGACGGCCCAGACCTACCGCGAGTTGCTGACGGCCGTCTCGCAGCGACTCACCGGTGTCATCGAGGAAGGACAGGCCGACGGCTCGATCCGCCGGGAACTTCCCGCGGCCACCACCGCCAACGCGCTCACCTGGATGGTCGAGCGGGCCTGCCAGCAGAACCTGCCCGACCAGCCCCCGGACTACGACGCGGAGCTTGCCGCCACGCTCGCCCAAATCGTCTGGGGCGCGTTGTATCTCAAAGCCTTCGCGGCGGGATGAGCGCTCGGGTGTGACGGGCGCAACTTAGCTAGCGCCCTAACTATTAACGTACGATGTATTTATGGCCCAGTCCGCGCCGGAGATCGACCCGCTGGCGCTCGAGCAGCAGGTTTGTTTCGCGCTGAGCATCACCAACCGCGCCGTCCTGGCCGTCTACCGGCCCCTGTTGGAGCCGCTGGGGCTGACCCACCCGCAGTATCTGGTGATGGTCACCCTCTGGGATCACCAGAAGGCATCGTCGGTGCGACAGAAGCCGTTGGCGGTCAAGGAGATCGCGGCCACCCTGCAGATGGACTCGGCCACACTGTCGCCCATGCTCAAACGCCTGGATGCGCTCGACCTGATCACCCGCACCCGAAATCCCGCCGATGAGCGTTCCACCGCGGTGCAACTCACCGACCGCGGCATCGCCCTGCGGCAACGCGCCAAGGATGTCCCGGCCGCCGTCGTCGCACGACTGGGCGTCGATGTGGCCGAACTGCAGCACCTGCACCGGGTGCTGACCCGCATCAACTCCGCGGCCCTGGCCGCCGGCGCACTACAGTCCTCAAACCCCCGCCCCTAGGAGCCACGATGGCCAGCGACAAACCCAACCTGTTCCAATACATCGCCTACTCGTACGGCCGGTGCCTGCCGGTGTCCATGCGCGCCTGGGTCGCCGACGACCTGGCGGGCCCGGGCGCGGTGCGCCGGCACATGATGCGGTGGGCGATACCGCCGCTTTTCGTCCTCGCACCGTTCTGGCTGCTGCCCGCTTCGCTGTACGTGCACACCGAGATGACCGTGCCGGTCTACATCTGGGCGCTGCTGGTCTCGCTGGCCCTGAACAAGGTCTGGCGGCGGCACCGGCTGGCACAGCACGGCCTCGACCCGAACCTGGTCGACGTGATCAAACAAGAAAAGCAGGCGGAGATGCACGAGGACTACGCGCGCCGTTACGGACCGCGCCCCGAATCGGCCGCATGGCAGGCCAACAGCAACCCCTTCAACTGACCGGCCCGTTCACCGCGACGAGGTCATCGGCGTGCACCGCGGGCCGGCGCAGTTCGTCGGGCAGCGCCGAAGTCGAGCGACCCATCATCGTGGCCAGTTCGGAGGCGTCGTAGGCGACCACCCCGCGGGCCACCATCACCGCATCCGGGCCCCGCAGTTCGACGACGTCGCCGGCGTAGAACCGGCCCGACACCGCGATCACACCGGCGGCCAGCAGCGAGCGGCGCTGGCCCACCACCGCCCGCACCGCGCCCTCGTCGAGGGTCAGCGCGCCGGTGGCCTCGGCGGCATAGCGCACCCAGAACCGGCGGGCCGACATGCGATTGGGCCGGGCGGCGAACACCGTGCCGGCCGAGGCGTCGGTGAGCGCGGTCGCAGCGTCGGACGCGGCGGCCAGCAGCACGGGAACCCCGGCGTCGGCGGCCAGCAGCGCCGACGACATCTTCGACACCATTCCGCCGGTGCCCAAGTCGCTGCCCGGGCCGGCGACCACGCCGGCCAGGTCCGCCGCACCGGACACCTCGGGAATGAACCGGGCGCCCTCGGTCTTGCGGGGGTCGGCGTCGTAGAGCCCGTCGATGTCGGACAACAGCACCAGCGCCTCCGCACCCACCAGATGGGCGACCAGGGCCGACAGTCGGTCGTTGTCGCCGAACCGGATCTCGTTGGTGGCCACCGTGTCGTTCTCGTTGACGATGGCCACCGCGTGCAACGCCCGCAGCCGGTCCAAGGTGCGCTGGGCGTTGGTGTGCTGGGCGCGCATCGAGATGTCGTGCGCGGTC
This sequence comes from Mycobacterium sp. TH-M103, assembly GCF_057473785.1. NCBI lineage: Bacteria > Bacillati > Actinomycetota > Actinomycetes > Mycobacteriales > Mycobacteriaceae > Mycobacterium > Mycobacterium sp. TH-M103. The sequence continues at coordinate 10,427 of NZ_JBYCLG010000136.1, read as the reverse complement.
AGCAACACCTGCCCGACCGTGCGCCCGTACCGAGCGAACGCCGCGCTCCAGGAGCTCACCAACGCGACCTGCCCCACGCTGGCCGCCGCCTGTTTGGTCGCCAGATCTTTTGGGCGCCTTGACAGCCCGAGCGGTTCGATGCCCGCGGCGATGGCGCCCGAAGACACGATGACGACGTCGGTGCCGGCCTTCATCCGCGCCTCGATGGCGTCGGCCAGCCCGGCCAGCCGGCCGGCGTCGAACACACCGGACGGCGTGGTCAAGGCGTTGGTCCCGACCTTGACCACCAGGCTGCGGGCGGACCGGATGGCGTCGCGGTGCTCGCTCACGAGTCGTCACCGCGTTCGCGCCTGCGGCGCCGGGCGGCCTTGCGTTCGTCGGCGCCGACGCGCTCGGTGCGCTCCAGCCGCGCGTCGGTGCCCCTTCCGGACATGGGAACCTGCCGCCCGGCGGGCGTCTGCGGCTCCCAGTCGAACGTCATCTCGCCGATCGTCACCGCGCACCCCGGAGTGGCGCCCAGCCGCAACAGCTCGTCCTCGACGCCCAGGCGGGCCAGGCGGTCGGCGAGGTAACCCACGGCCTCGTCGTTGTCGAAGTTGGTCTGGCCGATCCAGCGCTCGGGCCGCGCGCCGGTGACGACGAAACCGCCCTGTCCGTCGGGTTCGACCGTGAAGCCGCTGTCGTCGACGGGGACCGGCCGGATCACCGGCCGACGCGCCACGGCGGGCGGTCGGGCGGCGCGGTAGGCCGAGATCATCTGCCAGAGCCCGAAGATCAACGGCTGCAGGCCTTCGCGGGTGACCGTGGAGACAAGGAACACCGGCCAGCCCCGCTCGGCGATCTCGTCGCGGACGAACTCGGCCAGCTCACGGGCCTCCGGGACGTCGATCTTGTTGAGCACCACCGCGCGGGGTCGTTCGGCGAGGTCGCCCAGCGCCGCGTCCCCCTGCAACGTCGGCGTGTAGGCGGCGAGTTCGGCTTCCAGCGCGTCGATGTCGGAGACAGGGTCGCGACCCGGTTCGGCGGTGGCGCAGTCGACCACGTGCACCAGCACTGCGCACCGCTCGATGTGCCGCAGGAAGTCCAGGCCCAGACCGCGGCCCTGCGACGCGCCGGGGATCAGGCCGGGCACGTCGGCGACGGTGAACGCGTGTTCAGCGGCCGAGACCACACCGAGGTTGGGGACCAGGGTGGTGAACGGGTAGTCGGCGACCTTCGGTTTGGCCGCCGAGATCACCGACACCAGCGAGGACTTTCCCGCCGACGGGAACCCGACCAACCCGGCGTCGGCGACGGTCTTGAGCTCCAGCGTCAGGTCGCGGGACTGGCCGGGCTCGCCGAGCAGCGCGAAGCCGGGTGCCTTGCGGGCCCGCGACGCCAGCGCGGCATTGCCCAGACCGCCGCGGCCGCCGGCGGCGGCCTCGAAGCGGGTGCCCACCCCGACCAGATCGGCCAGCAGGCGGCCGTTCTCGTCCAGCACGACGGTGCCGTCGGGAACCTTGACCTCCAGATCCTCGCCCGCGGCGCCATCACGGTTGTTGCCCATCCCCTGCTTGCCGGACGGCGCGGTGATGTGCGGCCGGAAATGGAAGTCCAGCAGGGTATGCACCTGGGGATCGACGACGAACACGACGCTGCCGCCGCGGCCACCGTTACCGCCGTCGGGACCGCCCAGCGGCTTGAATTTCTCGCGGTGGACCGACGCGCAGCCGTTACCGCCGGAGCCGGCCCGCGTGTGGACGACGACGCGATCGACGAACCGGGGCATCGAAGATCCTCTCACCTACCCCGGCAACCAGTTGACCCGAGATCGACGTTTCGGGGCTGCACGCTGCCCGGGAAAGCCGGGCGTCCGCCCGTCAGGCCTCCGCGATGATGCTGACCGTCTTGCGGCCCCGCTTGATCCCGAATTCGACCGCGCCGGCCTCCGTGGCGAACAGCGTGTCGTCGCCGCCACGCCCGACGTTGACGCCGGGGTGGAACTTGGTGCCGCGCTGACGGACCAGGATCTCGCCGGCCTGGACGACCTGGCCGCCGAACCGCTTGACGCCCAGCCGCTGAGCATTTGAGTCGCGGCCGTTGCGCGAGCTGGAAGCACCCTTCTTGTGTGCCATGTCTGCCGCCTTCGCTACTTGATTCCGGTGACCTTGAGGACCGTCAGCCGCTGACGGTGGCCCTGGCGCTTGTGGTAGCCGGTCTTGTTCTTGAACTTGTGGATACGGATCTTGGGACCCTTGGTGTGTTCGAGCACCTCGCCGGTCACCGCGACCTTGGCCAGCGCCGCGGCGTCGGTGGTGACGGTGGCGCCGTCGACCACGAGCGCGACCGGCAGCGACACCTGGGCGCCGGGCTCGGACTCGAGTTTCTCGACTTTGACCACATCCCCGACGGCGACCTTGTACTGCTTGCCGCCCGTCTTGACGATTGCGTAGGTCGCCATCGTTGCTCCTGCCTCTTTCTCGCCTCTGTTTTGCCGCGCTTCGCGCGCATGCCGCCGACGGTGTGCGTGGTGGGTCTGGGTGCGGGACCGTGCCGATCGCCCGGAAATCCCGCTCTAGCCGGGCCGGTCTGCTCGCCCCGCCCGGTGACAACTGACCAAGGGTACGTGACCAGCGGCTACAGGGTCAAACCGACCGGACGCACTCCCTCATCAGTCCAGCTGGATCGGCGGGCCTGCTGGCCGGCCCGCCGCACGTCGCCGCCGTGGACGGCGGGCAGCCCACGCGGTGTCGTCTTCGTCGTCGGAGTCGTCCTCGTCCTCGTCCTCGGAGTCGTCCTCGTCCTCGGAGTCGTCCTCGTCCTCGGAGTCGTCCTCGTCGTCGGAGTCCAGATCCTCGTCTTCGTCCTCCATGTCGAGGTCCTCGTCGTCGCCGAGGTCCTCCTCCTCGTCGAGATCTTCCTCGTCGTCGCCGTCGTCGAAGTCCTCGCGGTCCATGTCGTCCGGGCCGGCCGCGCGCCGCTGCTCGGTCGGCTCACCGACCTCGCCGTTGAGCTCCTCGCCCGAATCGTCGGATTCGTCGTCGTCGCGCCCGGCGCCGGACGACCCCGCCGCCATCGCCTTGAACATCGGATGCTCGCCGGGAGCGTGCACGGGCACCTTGGCCACGGCGGGCTGGCCGGAGGGCTCCTCGGACCGGTTCTTCCTCGATCGCTTGCCTCGCCGACCGCCGGATTCGGATTTGCGCCCGTTGGCCGGCACCGAGTCCACCGGGTCGGCGTGCAGCAGAATCCCGCGACCACCGCAGTGCGGGCACGAGCTGGAGAACGCCTCGACGAGGCCCGTTCCCAGCCGCTTGCGGGTCAGCTGCACCAACCCCAGGGAGGTCACCTCGGACACCTGGTGGCGGGTGCGGTCGCGGGCCAGCGCCTCGGTCAGCCGGCGCAGCACCAGGTCACGGTTGGACTCCAGCACCATGTCGATGAAGTCGATGACCACGATGCCGCCGACGTCGCGCAGCCGCAGCTGGCGAACGATCTCCTCGGCCGCCTCCAGGTTGTTCTTGGTTACCGTTTGCTCGAGGTTGCCCCCGGAGCCGGTGAACTTCCCGGTGTTGACGTCGATGACCGTCATCGCCTCGGTGCGGTCGATCACCAGTGTGCCGCCCGAGGGCAACCACACCTTCCGGTCCATCGCCTTGGCCAGCTGTTCGTCGATGCGGTGCACCGCGAAGACGTCCGGGCCCTCGGCGCTGGCGGGCTCGTATTTGGTCAGCCTCGAAACAAGCTCGGGCGCAACGGAATCGACGTAATCGTTGATCGTCTTCCACGCGTCGTCGCCGGAGACGACGAGGCCGGAGAAGTCCTCGTTGAACAGGTCGCGGATGACCTTGACCAACACGTCGGGCTCTTCGTAGAGCGCGACCGCGGCGCCGGCGGCCTTCTGCTTGGTCTCGGCCGCCTTGGCTTCGATCTGGTTCCAACGCTCCTGAAGGCGCGTGACGTCCTTGCGGATCTCTTCCTCTTTGACGCCCTCGGACGCGGTGCGGATGATCACCCCGGCGTCCGACGGCACCACCTCGCGCAGGATGTCCTTGAGCCGTTGGCGCTCGGTGTCGGGCAACTTGCGGCTGATCCCGGTCGACGACGCGCCCGGCACGTAGACCAGGAAGCGCCCCGCCAGCGACACCTGCGTGGTCAGCCGCGCGCCCTTGTGCCCGACCGGGTCCTTGCTGACCTGGACCATGACGTAGTCGCCGGGTTTGAGCGCCTGTTCGATCTTGCGGTCCGACCCGCCGAGTCCAGCCGCCTCCCAGTTGACCTCACCGGCGTAGAGCACGCCATTGCGGCCACGACCGATGTCGACGAAGGCCGCCTCCATCGAGGGCAGCACGTTCTGCACGATCCCGAGGTAGATGTTGCCCACCAGCGACGCGGAGGCGGCCGACGTCACGAAATGCTCGACGACGATGCCGTCCTCGAGCACCGCGATCTGCGTGTAGCGCGCGCCGGGGTGCGGTGGTTCGGTGCGGACCCGGTCACGCACCACCATGACGCGCTCGACGGCCTCGCGGCGCGCCAGGAACTCGGCCTCGGTCAGCACCGGTGGGCGGCGCCGCCCCGCGTCGCGCCCGTCACGGCGCCGTTGCCGTTTGGCCTCCAGCCGGGTCGAGCCGTCGATACCCTTGATCTCACCGCCGCCACTGCCGTTACCGGAACCGTCGGAGCCCTTGCCGCCGCGCGAGGGACGCTCGTGCACAACCGTATTCGGCGGGTCGTCGGGCGAAGACGACTCGTCGTTGTCGTCGCCGGAACCCGATTTGCGGCGCCGCCGCCGGCGTCGGCGGCGGCTGCCGCCCTCCGAGGAACCGTCGTCACCGGCGTCACCGTCGTCGGAGTCGTCGGAGTCCCGGTCGTCGGCGTCGTCGGAGTCCCGGTCGTCGGCGTCGCCGTCTTCGCCCTGGCCCTCGGGCCCGCCCTGCTCACCGCGGCCGCGGCCCCGGCCGCGGCGGCCACGACGACGGCGGCGGTTGGCCGGTCGATCGCCCTGCTCGTCGTCGTTGTCCTCGGAGTCGGTGTCGTCGGAGTCGTCGTCCTCGCCGACGGCTCGCTGCCCGGTCTCGACCGGCTGCGGCGCGACGAACAGCGGCATGTAATGCGGACGGTCAGCGGCGGTTTCGGCGCCCTCGGTGCCTGGTGCGGGCTCGGCCTCCGCCGACGGCGGTTCGTCGACGACGTCCACCGGGGGCTTGGCGAACAGCAGGTCGCGCACCCGCAGCGCATCCTCGCGGTCCACGCCGGACTGCACATTGCGCATCTGCCCGTCGATGGTGACGAGGGCCTCCAGCACCTCCTTGTTAGTGCTGCCCAGCGCCCGCGCCAGCTGATGAACCCTCAGGCGGTTCGGCAGGTCCTCGGGCGACGTCGGCTCGCGTGATGTGTCTGAAGTTGGGGCACCGTCTACCACGTAATCTCCTCAAGCCCCCGGGCGCGTCATTACGACGCGGCCACGCGAGGGCTGCGCTATGTGTCCGGGTCACTTCTCCCGGACTTGTCAATGGCCTCGCCCCGAGCGGCTCGTGTCGAACCCACTCGGCGCCGTGCTGAATGACGGCCTGACATGCTGCGCCAGATCACGTGACGGCGATTGTCGCGCTTGTCCAAGTCTTCATCCGGGTGTCCGACGCCGGTCCGGCGACGTTCACCCGGTGCCAGTATCCCACATCACGCCGCGGAACCGACGACCCCCGAGCTTTAGGATCGCTACGCGTCGGGAAACCACAGCGCGATCTCGCGCTTGGCCGAATCGGCCGAATCCGAGCCGTGCACCAGATTGAACTGCGTCTCCAGCCCGAAATCGCCCCGGATCGTGCCGGGCGTGGCCTTGTCCACCGGGTCGGTACCCCCGGCGAGCTGCCGAAACGCGGCGACGGCCCGCGGTCCCTCCACGATCGCGGCCACCACCGGGCCTGAGGTGATGAATTCCAGCAGGGACCCGAAGAACGGCTTGCCTTCGTGTTCGGCGTAATGCCGGGCGGCCAGGTCCTGGTCGACGGAGCGGAGTTCGAGCGCCGCGATGGTGAGGCCCTTACGCTCGATGCGGTTGATGATCTCGCCCACCAGCCGGCGCTCGACGCCGTCGGGCTTGATCAGTACGAGAGTCCGTTCGGTCACTTTCCAGAGCGTACAGAACGGGGCAACGCTCACTCCGGCGGCGGTCGCCGCGGCAGATCCTCAGCCTGCCGCCGCCGCACCTCGGCACGAAAGTAGGCGATCAGCGCCCACACCCCGGCGAATACCACCCCGATGAACCCGATCCCCGGGTAGACGAAGACACCCGCGAGCAGCACCGCCTGCACGCCGAGATTCGCCCAGATCGCCCAGGGCCGGCGCTGTAACCCGGCGAGCAGGATCAACAGCGTCGCCAGCCCGACCAAGTATCCCAGCGACACCGCGGTGAACCCGGCGCCGACCATGCCGACGACCGGTATCGCCAGCAGCACCACGATCGCCTCCAGGATCAGCGTCGCGGCCATCACCGCGCTAAATCCCTTCCACGGGTCGGGCTGTGCGTTCTGGGGCGCCTGCCCGCTCATTCGGGATCACGCCCGAACAGGGTCCGCGCGGCTCCGGCCGTGACCACCGAGCCGGTGACGACGATCCCCGTGCCGGAGAACGCTTCGCTTTCGCCCTGCGCCTCTCCCCGCAACGAAGCCTCGTCGACCAGCGCGGTCGCGACGTCGACGGCGTCGCGCAGGTTCTCGGCGGTCGTCACCCGATCCGGCCCGAACACCTGGCGCGCCGCCAGCGCCAGCGAGTCGACATCGAGCGCGCGCGGCGACCCGTTGTGGGTCACGACGACGGAATCGAACGCCAGCTCCAGCGCGGCCAGGATTCCGTCGACGTCCTTGTCGGCCAGCACACTGAGCACACCGACCAGATAGCGGAAGTCGAACTCGCCGGACAGGGTCCGCGCCAGCGCGGCGGCGCCGGCTGGGTTGTGCGCGGCATCGATGAACACGGTGGGCGCGCTGCGCAGGCGTTCCAGCCGGCCCGGGCTGGCGACGGCGGCGAAGCCGGCGCGGACGGCGTCGATGTCGAGCTGGCGCTGTGCGCCGGCTCCGAAGAAGGCCTCCACCGCCGCGAGCGCCACCGCGGCGTTGTGCGCCTGGTGCTCGCCGTGCAGGGGCAGGTAGATGTCGGAATACACCCCGCCCAGACCCTGCAGCTGTAGCATCTGCCCGCCGATGGCGACCTGGCGGCCCAGCACCGCGAACTCGGAGTCCTCGCGGGCCACGGCGGCATCGGCCCGCACGGTCTGGGCCAGCAGCACCTCCATCGCCTCGGGTGCCTGGCGGGCGATGATCGCGACGGTGTCCGGCGCACCTTCGGGGGCTTTGGTGATGATGCCGGCCTTCTCCCCGGCGATCGAGGCGATATCGTCACCGAGATAGTCGACGTGGTCGATGCCGATCGGGGTGATGACGGCAACCGGCGCGTTGACCACGTTGGTGGCGTCCCAACGACCGCCCATGCCCACCTCGATCACCGCGACCTCGACCGGCGCATCTGCGAAGGCGGCGAACGCCATGGCGGTGAGCACTTCGAACTTGCTCATGGCCGGTTCACCGGCGGCCTGCGACTGCGCGTCGACCATCTGGACGTACGGCTCGATCTCGCGGTAGGTCGCCACGTACTGCGCCGGGCTGATCGGCTTGCCGTCGATCGCGATGCGTTCGACCGCCGACTGCAGGTGCGGGCTGGTGGTGCGGCCGGTGCGCTGGTGCAGCGCGGTCAGCAGGGCGTCGACCATGCGCGCCACCGAGGTTTTGCCGTTGGTGCCCGCGATATGGATCGACGGATAGCTCTGCTGCGGCGAGCCCAGCAGGTCCAGCAGCGCGCTGATCCGGGTCAGGCTCGGTTCGATTTTCGTCTCGGGCCAGCGTTGGTCCAGCAGGTGCTCCACCTGCCACAGCGACGCGATCTCGTCCGGGGTGGGTGCGGCGTCGCCGGCCGGTCCCCAATTGGGCTGTTCCGTCATTGCAGCCCGGCCAGCCGAGCGGTGATCCGCTCGGCTTCCTCACCGGCCACCCGCTGGCGGTCGCGAATCTTGTCGACGACGTGCTGCGGCGCCTTGGCCAGGAACTCCGCGTTGTCCAGTTTCGCGGCCGTCGAGGCGAGCTCCTTTTGCGCTGCGGCCAAATCCTTTTCGAGGCGCCGGCGCTCTGCTGCCACATCGATGGTGCCGGAGGTGTCCAATTCGATCACGTGGACGTCGTCCATGCCGGAGCCCAGCGAAACCTCCAGCGAGGCCGTGGGACTGAACCCGGGACCGGGCGCGGTCAGCGAGGTCACGGCCCGCACTTCCGCGCTCAGCTCTCCGCCGCCGGCCAAACGGGCCGGCACCTTCTGCCGATCCGCCAGACCCTGATCGCTGCGGAACCGTCTGATTTCGGTGACGAGCTTCTGCCTGTCTCTGATCCGTTGCGCCGCAATCGGATCCAGGGCGATTCCCGAGGGCTGCGGCCACTCGGCGACCACCAGCGACCCCCGGTTGGTCAGCGCCTGCCACAGCGCCTCGGTGACGAACGGGATCACCGGATGCAGCAGCCGCAGCAACGTATCGAGCACCGCGGCCAGCACGGCGGTGGTATGCGTGAGGCCGTTCGCGAGCTGCACCTTCGCCCACTCGACGTACCAGTCGCAGAACTCGTCCCACGTGAAGTGGTAGAGCGCCTCGCAGGCCTGGCCGAACTCGTAGCCGTCGAACGCCGAATCCACCTCGGCGCGAACCTCTTCCAGCCGTCCCAGGATCCATCGGTCGGTGTCGGTGAGGTCGGCCGGGTCCGGCAGCGGGGCCGGACTGGCGCCGTTGAGCAGGGCGAACCTGGTGGCGTTGAACAGCTTGGTGACAAAGCTGCGCGATGCCCGTACGGCGTCTTCTCCGACGGCCAGGTCGCTGCCGGGAGCGGCGCCGCGGGCCAGCGTGAACCGCAGCGCGTCGGCCCCGAACTCCTCCACCCAGTCCAGCGGGTCGATGACGTTGCCCTTGGACTTGCTCATCTTGCGCCCGGATTCGTCGCGGATCAGGCCGTGCAGGAAGATGTCGGTGAACGGCACCTGCGGTCCGCGGCGGCCACCGAGGGTGAGGACGTCGTCGCCGCCGACGAAGGTGCCGAACATCATCATCCGGGCCACCCAGAAGAACAGGATGTCGTAGCCGGTCACCAGAACGCTTGTCGGATAGAACTTTTCCAGCTCCGGGGTCTTCTCCGGCCAGCCCAATGTGGAGAACGGCCACAGCGCCGACGAGAACCAGGTGTCCAGCACGTCGGGATCCTGTTGCCAGCCCTCCGGGGGCGTCTCGTCCGGGCCGACACACACCTGCTCGCCGTCGGGCCCGTACCAGATCGGGATGCGGTGGCCCCACCACAGCTGCCGCGAGATGCACCAGTCGTGCATGTCGTCGACCCAGGCGAACCAGCGCGGCTCGAGGCTGGCCGGATGAATCACCGTGTCGCCGTTGCGGACCGCGTCACCGGCGGCCTTGGCCAGCGATTCGACCCGGACCCACCACTGCAGCGACAGCCGCGGCTCGATCGGCTCGCCGCTGCGCTCGGAATGCCCGACGCTATGCAGGTAGGGCCGCTTCTCCTCGACGACCCGGCCCTGGGCCGCCAGCGCCTCGCGCACCGCGACACGCGCCTCGAAGCGGTCCATGCCGTCGAATTGTGTTCCGGTGCCGGTGATCCGGCCGCTGGTGTCCAGGATGGAGATCATCGGCAACTCGTGTCGCAGCCCGATCTCGAAGTCGTTCGGGTCGTGTGCGGGCGTGACTTTGACCGCGCCGGTGCCGAATTCGGGGTCGACATGCTCGTCGGCGACGACGATGAGCTGGCGGTCCACGAAGGGGTGCGGCAGGTGGGTGCCGACCAGGTGCCGGTAGCGCTCGTCGTCGGGATGGACCGCGATCGCGGTGTCACCCAGCATCGTCTCGACCCGCGTGGTGGCGACCACGATGTGGGGTTGGGAGTCGTCCGGCGAACCGTACCGGAACGACACCAGCTCGCCCTCGACGTCGAGATAGTTGACCTCGAGGTCCGAGATCGCGGTCTGCAGCACCGGCGACCAGTTGACCAGCCGCTCGGCCCGGTAGATCAGCCCGGCGTCGTAGAGCCGCTTGAAGATGGTCCGCACCGCGCGCGACAGGCCCTCGTCCATGGTGAACCGGTCGCGGCTCCAGTCCACGCCGTCGCCGAGACGGCGCATCTGGGTGCCGATGGCGCCGCCCGACTCGCGCTTCCAGTCCCAGACCTTCTCGACGAACAGCTCACGGCCGAGGTCTTCCTTGGTCTTGCCGTCGACCGCGAGCTGCCTTTCCACCACGCTCTGGGTCGCGATGCCCGCGTGGTCCATGCCCGGCTGCCACAGCACCTCATACCCCTGCATGCGCTTACGGCGGGTCAGGGCGTCCATCATGGTGTGTTCCA
>NZ_JBYCLG010000135.1:0-20905 GCF_057473785.1 Mycobacterium sp. TH-M103 | reverse complement strand
ACCGCCGTAGGGTTCGTGCACGCTGTACCACAGCACGCCGTCGTAGCCCCAGCCGTGGGTGCCGGCGAAGGAGTTGACGGGCATCAGCTCGACGAAGTCGATCCCGAGATCGACCAGGTAGTCGAGGCGTTCGATGGCCGCATCGAAGGTACCGGCGGCGGTGAAGGTGCCGACGTGCAGCTCGTAGATCACCGCACCCTGCACGGGCCGGCCGGTCCAGCCGGAGTCGGTCCACTCGGCCCGGGCGGGGTCCCACAACTGTGAGCGCTCGTGTACCCCGTCGGGCTGGCGCGGCGATCGCGGGTCGGGTAGCGCGGTGGTGTCGTCGTCGAGCAGGTAGCCGTAGCGGGCGTCCGGGGCCGTGTCGACGCATCCGTGCCACCAGCCGTCGTCCGAGCGCGTCATCGGGTGCACCCGGCCGTCGACGTCGAGGCGGACCAGCTCGGGTTTGGGCGCCCAGACGCGGAATTCAGTCATGGTGCCGCTCCAGCAGCACGACAGGCAGGTCCGCGAACAGCTGGGCGGCCGCGGTCGGTCCGGCGGCGATGGCCCCGGTGAGCGTGTCCTTCCAGGTCCCGTTGGGAAGCGGCAGCACGGTGTTGCCCCAACCTTTCTCGGCCAACCGCACCGTCCAGCGGGTCACCGCGACCACGATGTCCTCGCCGCGGCGGAACGCCACGGTGTGTTCGGCGGCCTCACCGTCGGCCAGCACCGGCGTGTAGGCGCCGCGCAGGAAGCACCCGGGATGGGCACGACGCAACCGCAGCGCCGTGGTCACCACCCGCAGCTTGGGATGCTGTAGCACCTGCAGGGCGGCCCGGCGGGCGGCGTAGTCGACCGGGCGGCGGTTGTCCGGGTCGACGAGGCTGTCGTCCCACAACTCGGTGCCCTGGTAGATGTCGGGCACGCCGGGCACGGTGAGCGCGAGCAGCTTCTGGCCAAGCGCGTCGCTTGCGGCGTGCGAGTTCAGTTGGGCGACAAGCTCGGTCAGCTGTCCGGCGACCGGGCCGTCGAGCACGGTTTCGAGCCAGCGGTGCACCGCGTCCTCAAACTCGGCGTCCGGGTCGTTCCAGGAGGTGCGCAACGACGCCTCCCTGATCGCCTTCTCGGCGTAGGCGTGCAGCCGCTGCCGCAGCTCGTCGGTGACCTCCCCGTTGAGCGGCCACACCCCGAAGATGTTCTGCCACAGGAAGCGTCCGGTCGCCGCATCGGGGGAGGGCGCCTGAACTTCCCAGCGGGACACGAACTCGGTCCACAGCGACGGCACCTGCGAGAGCACGCCGATGCGGGCGCGCACGTCCTCGCCGCGCTTGGTGTCGTGGGTGGTCAGCGTGGTCATCGCCTGCGGCCACAGCCGGGCGCGGGTGGCGGCGCTCTGGTGGAATTCCGCGGCGCCCACACCGAACCGCGAAGGTTCCCCACCCACCTCGTTGAGCGACACCAGCCGGGCGTCGCGGTAGAACAGGCAGTCCTCGCTCGCCTTGGCTGTCACCGCTCCGCACAGCTGCTGCAGTCGGGTGGCCGGTTCGCCACCGCGGGCCAGCGCGGCGGCCAGCACCTCCAGCGCGGGGGCCAGCTGCGGTACGCCCGCCTGCGTTTCGGCCAGCGCGGTCGGCATGATCGCGGCCAGCCCCGGATAGTCGGAACGGTAGACGCCGATGTGGCTGAGCAGGGCGGCCACCGCGTCGGGCAGCAGCGGATGATCGGCACCGGCGACGGCGACGACGCTGCGGCGCAGCCGGCGCAGCTCGCTGCCCAAAGTTTCGGTGGCCGAACGGATCTTGAGCTCGGCCAGCAGCTCTGGCATCGCCTCGTAGTCCACCCCCGCGGATTCGACCAGCGCGGTCAGCGCCGGGGCGCCCGCCGGGTCGACGAAGATCCCGCCCACCTCGCGCAGCACGTCGTAGCCGGTGGTGCCGGCCACCGGCAGCGTGGGTTCGAGCGCCTCGTCAGGAGCCAGAATCTTTTCGATGACAATCCAGGCGTCGGGGCCGACGAGGGCGCGCAGCCGGGTCAGGTAGCCACAGGGATCCGACAACCCGTCCGGGTGGTCGACCCGCACGCCGTCGACGAGTCCGTCGGCGAACCAGCGGGCGACCTCGGCATGGCCGGCGTCGAACACCGCGGGATCCTCCTGGCGCAGTCCGGCCAGCGAGGTGATCGAGAAGAACCGCCGATATCCGCAGACGCCGTTGCGCCATCCGACCAGCCGGTAGTGCTGACGATCGTGCACCTCGGGGCCGGTGCCCGCCGCGGTGCCGGGTGCGATCGGGAACGCCAGGTCACCCAGTCGCAGCACGTCGCCGTCGACCTGCAGCGCGGCGGTGTCCTCGTCGGAACCCAAGACGGGCAACACGATCCGGCCGTCCTGGTCCAGGTCCCAGTCGATGTCGAAGAACGCCGCATACGGCGACGAGCGGCCGTGCCGCAACGCGTCCCACCACCACGGGTTCTGCTCGGGTTGGTCGATGCCGACGTGGTTGGGCACGATGTCGACGATCAGGCCCAGCCCGCGCTCCCGGGCCGCCGCCGCCAGTCGTGCCAGCCCCTCGGGGCCGCCGAGTTCGGGCGAGACCGCCGTCGGGTCGGCGACGTCGTAGCCGTGACTAGAGCCGCGGACCGCCGTCGTGATCGGGGACAGGTACAGATGCGAAACGCCCAGCTCGTCAAGGTACTCGAGGAGGTTCTCGGCGTCTGCGAAGGTGAACGCGAACCCGCTCGATTCACCACGCAACTGCAAGCGGTAGGTGGCCAGGACCGGTAAAGCCATGCGTCACAACGTCTTACGAAGTGCCAGCAGCGAGCGGGACGGCACAGTGATCTTCTCCTCGGCGTTGACGACCTGGTCGGCCTCGCCGACGGGATCGTTGGTGTCCAGTTCCACCGTCCACTCCTGGGCGTAGTCGGCGTGCGGCATGACGAACTCCAGCGTTCGTTCGTCCGCGTTGAAGCACAACAGAAACGAGTCATCGACGACCCGCTCTCCGCGTGCGTCGGGTGCGGTGATGGCCTCGCCGTTGAGGAAAACAGCCACGCACTTGTGCAGGGTTTTGCCCCAGTCCTCGTGTGTCATCTCCCGGCCGTCGGGGGTGAGCCAGGCGATGTCGCGCAATTCGTCGGCGGTGCGGATCGGCTCGCCCTCGAAAAACCTGCGCCGGCGAAACACCGGGTGTTGCTTGCGCAGTGTGGTCACCTTGCGCGCGAACGCCAGCAGATCGGAGTTCTTGTCGGCCAACGACCAGTCCATCCAAGATAATTCGGAGTCCTGGCAGTATACGTTGTTGTTGCCGTTCTGGCTGCGGCCCAACTCGTCGCCGTGGGCGATCATCGGCGTGCCCTGGCTGAGCATCAGGGTGGCCCAGAAGTTGCGCATCTGGCGGCGACGCAGCTCCCGGACGTCGGGGTCGTCGGTGGGCCCCTCCACGCCGCAGTTCCACGAGCGGTTGTGGCTTTCCCCGTCCCGGTTGTCCTCGCCGTTGGCCAGGTTGTGTTTCTCGTTGTAGGAGACCAGGTCGCTCAGCGTGAAACCGTCGTGGGCGGTGACGAAGTTGATGCTGGCGCTGGGGCGCCGGCCGGTCGCCTCGTAGAGGTCCGACGACCCGGTCAGCCGGGACGCGAATTCGCCCAGGGTTGCGGGCTCGCCCCGCCAGTAGTCACGCACAGTATCGCGATACTTCCCGTTCCACTCGGTCCACAAACCAGGGAAGTTGCCGACCTGGTAGCCGCCCTCGCCGACGTCCCACGGCTCCGCGATCAATTTGACCTGGCTGACGATCGGATCCTGCTGCACCAGGTCGAAGAACGCGCTCAGCCGGTCGACGTCGTGGAGCTCGCGAGCCAGGGTGGCGGCCAGGTCGAAGCGGAACCCGTCGACGTGCATCTCGATCACCCAGTAGCGCAACGAGTCCATGATCAGCTGCAGCACATGCGGGTGGCGGGCGTTGAGGCTGTTGCCGGTACCCGTGTAGTCCTTGTACAACCGCAGGTCGGTGTCGACAAGCCGGTAGTAGGCGGCGTTGTCGATGCCGCGGAAGTTGATGGTCGGGCCCAGGTGATTGCCCTCGGCGGTGTGGTTGTACACCACGTCGAGGATGACCTCGATGCCGGCCTCGTGGAACGTCCGCACCATGGCCTTGAACTCCGGGACGCTGGCTTTGCGGTTGGCCGCATACTCGTTGTGCGGGGCGAAGAACCCGAACGTGTTGTAGCCCCAGTAGTTTCGCAGACCCAGGTCCAGCAGCCGCGCGTCGTGCATGAATTGGTGCACCGGCATAAGCTCGATCGCGGTGACGTTGAGCGACTGCAGGTGGTCGATGATCGCCGGGTGGGCCAGCCCGGCGAAGGTGCCACGCAGTTCCTCGGGCACGCCGGGATGGGTTCGCGTCATGCCCTTGACGTGGGCCTCGTAGATGACCGTCTCGTTGTACGGGGTGTTGGGCGAGCGGTCGTATGCCCAGTCGAAGAACGGATTGATCACCACGCTGGTCATGGTGTGGCCCAGCGAGTCGACCATCGGGGGAGTGCCGGGGTCGGCGCTAATCGAATCGGGGGCTTCGGGGTCGACGGCGTTCAGGTCGTAGGAGTACAGCGCCTGGGTGAAGTCGAAATCGCCGTGAAAGGCTTTGCCGTAGGGGTCGAGCAGCAACTTGCTGGGGTCGCAGCGGTGCCCGGCCGCCGGGTCGAACGGCCCGTGCACCCGGAATCCGTAGCGCTGGCCCGGGCCGACGTTCGGGAGGTAGGCGTGCCAGACGAACCCGTCGACTTCTTCCAAGGCGATCCGGGACTCGGTGATGCCGTCGTCGTCGATCAGGCACAGTTCGATCTTCTCGGCGACCTCGGAGAACGCCGAGAAGTTGGTGCCGGCGCCGTCGTAGGTGGCTCCCAACGGATAGGGGGTTCCCGGCCAGACCGTGGCGAGTTTGGGTTGTTCGGAATCATCGGCGCCTGCTTCTGAAGCGCGATCGTTCGTCGGCATCACAAAACCTTATCCGCGGTCGGTCGGTCGGGGCCCTTACCACCACCCGGTGCTGTCGGCGATCTGGCGGCCCAGCTCATTGGTCATGGTGCGCACGTAGGTGGGGGACAGGTGATGGGCCCCGTGGTAGATCAGCACGTTGCCCTCGACCGCGCGGCAGATGTCCTGCCGGCACACCGCGTCGGACATGTCGAGCGGCTTGAGCACGGGAAACCGGTCGACGAAGTCGAGGGTCGGATTGCGCTCGGCCAGCACGTCGGAGCGCTTGATCCCGCACGACACCGCGTCGCCTCCCTTGGCCAGGCAGTCCGCGGGGTCGAACGGTTTGCCGTCCTTGACCAACCACGGCGTGTCGCGCATCGCCAAGACCGGAATGTTGTTGTCGGAGAACGCCTGCCAGATCCCAATGTAGGTCGCCGGCATCACGTCGCCGGGTTTGATGTTCCACGGCCGGGTGGAGGTGGTGAACACGTAGTCCGGATGGTCGGCGATCAGCTTGGCCATCGTGCGCTGCACCCAGTCGTGGCATTGCGGGTATGCCGCGTTGTTGCCCATGATCAGCGGGACTTCCTCGGTCGACAACGGGCAGCCCATCTTCAGGTAGGTGACCACCTTGAAGTGGTGCAGGCGGCCCAGCTGGTCGAGCGCGGGCAGCCAGTGCTCGGCGTGCGACCCGCCCGCCAGCGCGATCGTCCGGGTGGCGGACTCGTCGCCGTAGGTGCAGTTCACCACCGCCGGGTTGACGAAGTTGCTGATGCAGCCGTCACGGGTGGAGGCCGGGTAGTCGTGCCGCACCTCGAGCACGGTCGGCCGCATCCGCAGCGTGGGCACCCGCACGTGCGTGGTCAGGGCGCGGGCACCGGGGTAGTCGCGGGCGTTGAGCCCGCTGAGTTCCTTGCCCGCGGCGCGCAGGTCGGTGACGTGCTCGCGCCAACTGAACGCCGTCGCGGTAAGCGTGACGCCGAGCAGCACCACCGCCGACCCCAGCGCCATCGTCGGCCGGCGCAGGCGGGCCTGCCACGGGAGCGCGGGGCCCGCGGTGGTCGCACCGGCGGGGCCGCGGTAGCGCAGCGGGTTCTCGACGAGCCGGGTGGTCAGGTACGCCAGCACGCCGGACACAGCCAGCACCGCCGACCCTTCGAGGAAGTTGGCTTGCCGGTGACCGGTGAAGGACAGCCAGAAGATCAGCAGCGGCCAGTGCCACAGGTACAGCGAGTAGGCCATGGTGCCCAGCGCCAGCAGCGGCCCGGTCGCCAGGAGGCGGTTGGGCAGCGGCAGCCGGCGGCCGCCACCGCGGTCGCCCGGCAGGTTGGCCCCAGCGAGGATCATCAGCATGGTGGCGCCGACGGGCACCAGCGTCCAGGGCCCGGGGAACTCGCGGACGCCGTCGATGAGGGCACCGCAGGACACGATCGTCGCCAGCGCGACCGAGGCGACCGTGGTGCGCAGCCACATCGGCCAGCGCAGGTAGGGCACCAGCGCACCGGCGAGCGCGCCCAGCAGCAGCTCCCATCCCCGCGCGAAGCTGTTGTAATACGCGGTCGACTGGTTGTCCTGGTGGGCGACGATCGCGTAGACGAACGAGGCCACGGTGAGCGCACCCAGCAGCACGATGAACCCGGAGCGCAGTCGTGGGGCCGCGGGCACCCGGAACCGGCGCCACAGGTAGGCGAACCCGGCGATCAGCAGCAGGAAGGCGATGTAGAACTGGCCCTGCACCGACATCGACCAGATGTGCTGCAGCGGACTGACGGCCTCGCCCGCCTTCAGGTAGTCCGAGGCCGTGTTGGCCAGTTCCCAGTTCTGGTAGTAGCCCAGGCTGGCCAGGCTCTGGTTGGCGAACGTCTCCCAGCGGGTCTCGGGCTGCACCAGGATCGTCAGCACGGTGCACCCAGCCAGCACCACGATCAGCGCCGGGACCAGGCGCCGGATCAGCCGGATCGCCTCGGCCGCCGGCGACAGCGGCGCGGCGGGGTTGAGCGCGGCGCGCAGGATCTTGCCGCCGAAGAAGAACCCGGACAGCGCCAGGAACACGTCGACGCCGCCGGAGACGCGGCCGAACCAGACGTGGAACATCGCGACCAGCCCGATGGCGATGCCGCGCAGGCCGTCGAGGTCATGGCGATAGAAGTTGGCCGCGCCAGCCCCGCTGACCGGCTCCGGGTCGGTGGCCGGCGGGCGGGGCGGGGACGAGAGGCTCAACATGGCTGGAGCCAATTTACCTAAACCGCCACCTGCTCTCCGGTCATGATCGCCGGTGATCGAGCAGGTGGCGGCTGTCGGGTAATGCCGCGGCGGTTACCGCGTGATGCCGGCGGGAGCGGGCTGCAACGGCGCCTGCTGCGCCGGCAGTTGCAGTGCGGGCATTTGCTGCAGCGGTGCCTGCTGGACCGGCCGCTGCTGCAACGGCGCCTGCTGGACGGGTGCCTGTTGCAGTGGCACCTGTTGCGCCGGCGCTTGCTGGGTGGGCATCTGCTGGGCGGGCGTCTGCTGCAGCGGCGCCTGCTGGGTGGGCACCTGCTGCAGGGGGGCCTGCTGGACGGGAACCTGCTGGGTTCCGAGCACCCGGACCAGGTAGGGCGTCATACCGGCGCTGCGCACCGGCGAGACCTGGACGACGTCGCCGACCTCGAGCATCTGCCCGTTGCCCAGGTACATCGCCACGCTCTGGGTGCCCTCGGGGCCGTAGAAGAGCATGTCGCCCCGGCGGGCCTGCTGCGGCAGCACCTTCTGGCCGAGCTTGTAGATCTCGCCGGAGGAGCGCGGCAGCCGGATCCCGGCGCCCGCGTAGGCATACTGCATCAGGCCCGAGGCGTCGAAGCCGACGGTGGTGATGCCGCTTCCCCGGCCGCGGGTCGGACCGGTGATGCCGCCGCCGCCCCAGGCGTACGGCACGCCCCGCTGGGACAGCCCGCGCATGATGACGACATCGGTGGCCTGCTGATAGTCCATCGGCCGCACGATCGGGTCGGCGCTTGCCACGGCAGGCGCGAGCAACGCGCCGACCAGCATGGCCAGGCCCGCCGCGAAGAGGTAGAGGCGCTTCATCTCGGTTTCCCTCCGAACTTTCTAGTGGGCCTCGACGCGGTGACTTCGCGCATCGGCCCCGATGTCATGACTCGCGCGAAGTCCTCCTCGTCGTGGTCCGACGCCGCGGCATGACGTTGGTGGTACGAACTCGGTCGGATAGCCGGCTGAATTCACACCAGTCACTACAGACACTTCTACAACAGAAGTCGCGATCGGAAAATAGCTGGTGAGGCCCACAGGGGATTATTTGTCGGAACGTGACCGGAAGGTAACGGCATCGGCCCAAAACCCCATGCGCAGTTGTGATTTCGGTCTCACGCGGGGGCCGCGGCGGGGCTCAGAGCCAATAGCGTTCGCTGAAGGTCGTGAGCATGAAGCCGACCACCGAGGCGACCATGAGCAGCGCGAGCGAGAGCACCGGCCAGAAGGACATGTACCAGCCCTTCAACAGCGAAACCACCGGGCCGACGACGGCCGCGGCAACGGCCGCGCCGATCCCGCCCCACACCAGCGGACGGATGTAGAAATCGAGGCCAAAGGGCACCATCCCGCACTCGTCCCCCTCGCACACATGGGCGAGGAAGCCGAAAAGCCTTGCTGGCCATCGCGTCTCCGTGGCCAGGACGAAGAGCAGGATCAGCAGCGCGACGGTGCTGACGACGTCCCAGGCGGCCAGCCGCAGCCGCAGCACCCGAGGTGCTTCCTGGTCGTAGTCCACCGGTGCGGACGGGGCGGGGTCGCCCGGACCGGGGTCTTCGGGCTGATGCGGCGCGGCCATGTCCTCCCATGCTTCCCGATGGCCGGGGATTGCGCGACCGGACTGCTTTACGCTGCATCTCTATGCCTGCGGCGAGAGCCCGGTTGACCCCCGGCGAAATCAGCGCGATCGACGCCGCGCACCTGTGGCACCCGTACAGCACGATCGGCCGGGAAGCCGTGCCGCCCGTCGTGGCCGTCGGCGCCCGCGGTGCCTGGCTGACGTTGATCCGCGATGGGCGGCCGATCGAGGCTCTCGACGCGATGAGCTCCTGGTGGACCGCCATCCACGGGCACGGCCACCCGGTCCTGGACGCGGCGCTGACCAGCCAACTCGGCGTGCTGAACCACGTGATGTTCGGCGGCCTGACCCACGAGCCCGCGGCCCGGCTGGCCCAGCTGCTGGTCGAGGTCACTCCGGCGGGTCTGGAGACGGTCTTCTTCAGCGACTCGGGGTCGGTGTCGCTCGAGGTCGCGGTGAAGATGGCGCTGCAGTACTGGCGTAGCCGCGCGCGGCCCGGCAAACGCCGGCTGATGACCTGGCGGGGCGGCTACCACGGCGACACGTTCACGCCGATGAGCGTCTGCGACCCCGAGGGCGGCATGCACGCGCTGTGGACCGACATCCTGGCCCGGCAGGTGTTCGCCCCGCAGGTGCCCCCCGACTATGACCCGGCCTACGCCGCTGCGTTCGAGGAACAACTGGCCGAACACGCTCACGAACTGGCGGCCGTGGTCGTCGAGCCAGTGGTGCAGGGCGCGGGCGGGATGCGCTTTCACGACCCCCGCTATCTGTCCGACCTGCGCGCGATGTGCCGGCAGCACGAGGTGTTGTTGGTGTTCGACGAGATCGCCACCGGCTTCGGCCGCACCGGCGAGCTGTTCGCCGCCGACCACGCCGGGGTGAGCCCGGACATCATGTGCGTGGGCAAGGCGCTGACCGGGGGATACCTGAGCATGGCCGCGACCCTGTGCACCCGCGACATCGCGGCCACGATCAGCGCCGGGGAAGCGGGTGCACTGATGCACGGCCCCACGTTCATGGCCAATGCGCTGGCCTGTGCAGTGTCGGTGGCCAGCGTGGAGGTGCTGCTGGGCCAGGACTGGCGGTCGCGGGTCGCCGAGATCGGCTCCGGCCTGACCGACGGGCTCGAGCCCGCGCGGGCGCTGCCCGGTGTCGCCGACGTGCGCGTGTGCGGCGCGATCGGCGTCATCGAATGCGACCGGCCCGTCGACCTGGCCGTCGCCACCCCGGCGGCGATGGACCGCGGCGTGTGGCTGCGCCCGTTCCGCAACCTGATCTACGCCATGCCGCCGTATATCTGTACGCCCGACGAGATCGGGCGGATCACGTCCGCGATGGTCGAGGTCGCGCGGCTCGTCGTCAACGCCTGAGCGCCGGCCGTCTCAACCGTGACGGCCCGCTGCCGTGCCGCGTGACGGATCCAGGCGCGTTGTACTGGGTGGGGCCGTCGCCGGCTCGCTCTCTCAGGGAAATCTCAACAACTTCTTGGGCTTTGGCTAGCTCGGCTCAAAGGGTCCGCAAAGCAGGGGCGCCCAGTATCTATCTCATGACCAGCGAGTTGCTCTGCGCCAACCTCATCGAACGCTACCTGAACACCTGCGGGCTGCGTTTCCTCCGGGGCGACCACGATGGCGAATACTTCTGTGCCGCCAACACGGGTTCCGGCCGCCTGCATGTCCGCCTCGAGGTCTCCGCGTCGTTCGGTGACGTGCTGAACATCAGCATCACTCCCGCGCGGGCTTTTCCGATCGCGGACCGTCCCCGGCTGACGCGCCTGGCGGATACCTGGAACCGGCAAAACCGCGGAGTCACCGCGATCCTGCAAGGTTCCCCCGACCCGCAGCGCGTCGGTGTCTCGGCCCGCAGGTCCGAGTGGATCCGTGACGGCATCACCTCCGAGGAATTCGCTTCCATCGTCGACCGAACCATTGCTGCCGCTATCGATTTGTTTGCTGAGTGCAAGCCGGTTGTCGACGCGCACTCTATGTCGCAGCCGGTGTTGCGCAACGCCGGCTGAGATTCCGGCGGAGCGCATCGTGACACTGAAAAGTAGCCGCGCCCGGTAAACACCGAAGCCATTACCCGCAACATCTCATTGGGTGGCATGGCCGAAAGTGGCCGGTCTTACGACAGTTGCGTGTGCACGTCGATTCGCAACCCTCGGTGCGACCATTCCCCGGGACCCGTCTGCGGACAATCAATCCGAGCCCAATCTGGTGCTTATGGTGCCTATGGTGCTGGTTGTACAGGTGGTTATTCTGGGCTGCCCACAGCGGGCGCCCGGAACCGGTGGGATTGCCGTCGGTGCACTGTGCCGCCGATTTGTAGGCCCTCGGTATCTTTTCGAAAGCACCCACATAATCCTGCTACAAGGGCTAAGGTCTTTCGTGGGCGTGACGGACCGGTGTCATGCTTTCACTTTGCCGCTGGGTCGGTGATGACCGGTGGAAGGACTGATATGTCATATGTGATGGCTTCGCCGGATTTGATCGCGGCGGCGGCTAAGGACGTGGCTGCCATTGGTTCGTCGGTCAACGCGGCCCATATGGCGGCTGCGGCCTCGACCGTCGGGGTGGCACCCGCGGCCGCCGATGAGGTATCGGCGGCCGTAGCGCAGCTTTTCTCCGGAGTGGGCCAGGAATTTCACTACCTGGCGGGGCAGGCGGCGGCATTTCACGCTCAGTTCGTGCAGCATTTGACTTCGGGTGCGGGCTCTTATGCGGCGGCCGAGGCGGCCGGCGCTGCTTCGCTGGTGCCGAGTAGCGGCTCATATGTCGATATCATCAACGGCATCGTCGCGTCGATTTCCAATCAGATGACAAGCGCCTACAACACGTTAACCGCTGTCGTGCAAAAGATTTTGGGTGTAATCGAGCTGATCGTCCTGGTGCCGTACGAGGCATTGGTCTTGTCGTACTTGTCCCTGGCCCTGGGGATCGGTGCGATTCAATTGCTGCTGCAGTACCTGGGTGTGTCGATTCCGATCCCCGGTGCTTGATAGTTTCGAACGCGTTGATAGCGAAGATTCTCGGGTTGCCCTGTCTGCGGTGTGCTCTACCGGGCCCGGCCTATTTGTGCCGCCGGATCGCCAACGGCGCGAGACCCGCTGACGCACGAATTTCGACCTAGACGGACAGCCGCGGGAATTCGACGGTGGCCGCTTCGCCGTTCGCGGGCAAGTCCTCCTTGAGCAGCAGGGACCGCACCAGCGGACGCGGTCCCGTGGAGCGAAGCATGAAACTGGCCGGGCGCGGGCGCACCGTCTGCGGCCACCAGAACCAGCGTCCGAGCAACGCGGCGATGGACGGTGTCATGAACGAGCGCACGACCAAGGTGTCGAACATCAAGCCCAGGCCGATGGTGGTGCCGACCTGGCCGATGATGCGCAAATCGCTGAACACCATCGAGGCCATGGTGAAGGCGAACACCAGGCCCGCGTTCGTCACCACTTTCCCGGTTCCGCCCATGGCGCGGATGATGCCGGTGTGGATGCCGGCCGCGATTTCCTCTTTCATCCGCGATACCAGAAGCAGGTTGTAGTCCGATCCGACGGCCAACAGGACGATCACCGACATCGGCAGCACCATCCAGTGCAATTTGATGCCGAGCATGTACTGCCAGGCGAGCACCGACAACCCGAAAGATGCACCCAACGAAAGCAATACCGTCCCGACGATGACCAGGGCGGCCACGAAACTTCGCGTGAGGGCGAGCATGATGACGAAAATTAGGCAGAGCGCACCGACGAGCGCGATCCACAGGTCGTATCTGGCGCCATCGCGGAAATCTTTGTAGGTCGCGGCGGTGCCGGCGAGAGAGATCTTGGCACCCTCCAAAGGTGTTGTCTTGAGCGCTTCCTCGGCGGCCGACCTGATCCGGTCGATCCGCGCAATACCTTCCGGCGTCGCGGGATCGCCGCGATGCAAAATGATGAATCGCGCGGCCTTTCCGTCCGGGGAGACGAAGGAAGTCATCGCGCGCTTGAAGTCCTCGTTCTGGAAGACATCCGGAGGCAGATAGAAGGAATCATCGTTGTGGGCGTCGTCGAACGCCTGTCCCATCGCGGTGGTGTTCTGGCTCGCGTCGTCCATCTCGCCCAAGAAGCCGGACGTGGTGCTGTGGTTCGTCAGCAGGACGGTACGCGTGGCCTCCAGGATCGCGATCATCGGCGGGATCTGCGCGAGGATCTGCGGCAGCAGCTCGTCGATCTTCTCCGAGTCCTTCAGGATCTGGTGAGTTTTGTCGGCGAGCTCGTCGAGACCGTCGAGCGAATCGAATATGCTTCTCAGCGAATAACAAATGGGAATATCGTAGCAGTGCTTTTCCCAGTAGAAGTAACTTCGAATCGGCCTGAAGAAGTCCTCGAAATCGGAGAAATGGATCTCCGTCTCATCGACGATCTCAACCACTTCTTTAGTCAGAACGATGGTGTGGTGAGCGAGCGCAGTGAGCCGTTCCTGCAACGAGTAGAGGCGCTTCATCAACGCAATTTGTCTGGTCATCAGATCGGCCTGCTTGAGGAGGTCGTCCATGCTTCGTCTGATGAACGTCACGTTCTGTTGCATGACCGCGTTTTGCATGTTGATCAGAAACGGGATCGACGTGTGCTCGATCGGTGTCCCCTCGGGCCGGGTTATGCCCTGGACGCGGGAAATCCCGGGAACCCGGAAGATCGCCTTGGCGACTTTGTGCAGCACGAGGAAATCGGCCGGGTTGCGCATATCGTGATCCGTCCGGATCATCAAGATATCGGGCATCATTCGTGATTGGGAGAAATGCCGATTGGCGGCCGCAAATCCCAGGTTAGCTGGCAGGTCCTGGGGTAGATAGGCTCGGTCGTCGTAGCTCGTCTTGTAGCCCGGTAGGGTCACCAGCCCGATCAGCGCGACCGCCAGCGTCGCGGCGAGAATGGGCGCGGGCCAGCGGACGATCGCCGTGCCGACCCCCCGCCACCGGCGTTGTGCGATCTGGCGCTTGGGGTCGCACAGCCCGAAGCGACTTCCGATGGCCAGGATGGCCGGAACCAGCGTGATCGCGATCGCGACGGCGACGAGCATGCCCACGGCGCAGGGCACGCCGATGGTCTGGAAGATGGGCATCCGGGTGAAACTCAGGCACAACATCGCCCCGGCGATCGTCAATCCGGAACCCAAGACGACGGGAGTAACCCCGCGGTAGGTGGTGTAGTAGGCCGATTCGGTGTCTTCGCCGGCCTGGCGGGCCTCCTGATAACGGCCGACGAAGAAGATCCCGTAGTCGGTTCCGGCCGCCATCGAGAGCGTCACCAGGAGGTTGATGGCGAACGTCGAGAGCACGACGACGTTGTGGTCGGCGAGAAACGCGATGATTCCTCGGGCCGAGCCCACTTCGATCCCGACCCCGATCGACACCAGGACCGCGGTGGTGACCGAGCGGTAGACGATCAACAGCACGACGAAGATGATCACGGCGCCGATCAGGGCCATCTGCAGAAGCGATGCGTCGCCGCTGCGCTGCATGTCCGGAATGAGCGCCGCCGGGCCGGTGAGATGCACTTCGACGCCGTCGGGAGGCGGCGTCTGCTTCATGATCTTCCGGACCGACGCCACGGATTCCTGTGCCAGGGTGGTGCCCTGGTTGCCCGCCAGATTCAGTTGCACATAGGCAGCCTTGCCATCGGGGCTTTGCACACCCGCCGCCGTGAGTCGGTCTCCCCACATGTCCTGCACGTGTTCGACATGCCGCGGGTCGTTCCGCAATTCGCGGACCAGTTCGCGGTAATACGTGTGGGCGTCGTCCCCGAGTGGTTGCTTGCCCTCCAGGAGGATCATGGCGAAGCTGTCCGAATCGGATTCCTTGAAGGCCTTGCCCATCTCCATCATCGCCCGCACCGATGGCGCGTCTTGGGGGGCCAGCGGTACGGAGTGCTCTTCGCCGACCCGCTCCAACGGTGGAACCGCAAAGGTCACGGTGAGCGTGAGCGCCACCCAGGCCAGAACGATGAAAGGTGAAAGCGTGCGTATCGTCCGCGCCACGAAGGGCCGGCGAGGTTGCTCGGGGCTCATTTGGGCTGCCCCGGGCAGAAGACGGTACGGGCGCCCGCGCCGTGCACCTCGAAGCGGCAGCCACTGCTTTCGCTATAGCGTTGTGCCACGGTGCTCTCCACGGTTGCCGGTACGGTCCTGAACTCAAAATCCGCCATTGACTGCCGTCATCTCAGCAACAAGGCACGTACCAACGGGCGGGGCCCGGTGGGCCGAAGTAGGGTGCTGGCGGGGCGGGGGCGCACTTGCTGCGGCCACCAGAACCAGCGCCCGAGCAGCGCGGCGATGGACGGCGTCATGAACGCGCGCACGACCAGCGTGTCGAACAGCAAGCCCAGACCGATCGTGGTGCCCACCTGACCGATGACACGCAGGTCGCTGACCAGCATGGACGCCATGGTGAACGCGAACACCAGTCCCGCGTTCGTCACCACTTTGCCGGTGCCGCCCATGGCGCGGATGATGCCGGTGTTGATGCCGGCGCCTATTTCCTCTTTGATCCGGGCGACGAGCAGCAGATTGTAGTCGGACCCCACCGCCAAGAGGACGATCACCGCCATCACGAGCACTGACCAGTGTATTTGGATGCCGAGCAGATCCTGCCAGGCGAACACGGAGAGGCCGAAGGATGCGCCCAGCGACAGCAATACGGTACCGACGATCACCAGGGCGGCAACAAAGCTTCGCGTCATGATCAGCATGACGATGAAGATGAGGCAGAGCGCGGCCACACCGGCGATCATGAGGTCGTATGTGGACCCCTGGACCACGTCGCGCACACCCGCTGCGGTGCCGGAGAGATAGATTTTCGAGGCTTCCAGTGGAGTTCCCTTGAGCGCTTCCTCGGCCGCGCTTTTGATCGGATCGACGCGGGAAATGCCCTCGGGCGACGCGGGGTCGCCTTTTTGCAAGATGAGCATGCGGACGGTCTTCCCGTCCGGTGACAGGAAGATCTTCATGATTCGCTGGAAGTCTTTGTTCTTGAAGGCTTCCGGTGGCAGGTAGAACGAATCATCGTTTTGGGCGGTGTCGAACGCCCTTCCCATGGCGCTCGCATTGCCGTTGTCGTCGCTCATGTTCCCGAGGACTCCGGACATGGTGCTGTGCATGGTGAGTAGCATGGACCGCGAGCTCTCCATGATCGCGATCATTTCGGGAAACTGGGCGAGTATCTGCGGCAGCAGGACGTCGATCTGATTAAGGTCTCCCACAACCTTTCCCAGCTCATCGGTAACCGCGTCGACACCGTCGAGAGAATCGAATATGCTTCTCAGCGAAAGGCAGATCGGAATATCGTAGCAGTGCTTTTCCCAGTAGAAATAGCTGCGGATCGGCCTGAAGAAATCCTCGAAATCCGAAATATGGGCTCGCAACTCGTTCGTGAGGTCGTCTATGTCGCGCGTCGTGACGACCATGTCGTGCGTCGTGGTGACCATCTGCTTGGTCAGGGCATAGAGATGCCGCGTGATGCTGATCGCTTCCGCCAACATGTCGGCCTGCTTGACCATGTCCTTGAGGCGCGCTTTCTGAAAAAGCAGGAATTGCTGCTGGCCGGCGACTTGCATGCTCAGGAAATACGGTATCGACGTGTGCTTTATCGGGGTTCCCTCAGGGCGCGTCACCGCCTGAACCGACGAAATGCCCGGCACCGCGAGGACTGCCTTGGCGAGTTTCTCCAGCACCAGAAAATCGGCCGGATTGCGCAGGTCGTGATCGGTTTCGATCATCAGGACGTCGGGCGCCATCATCGCCGACGGGGGAAAGTGCCGCGCTGCCGCCTCATACCCCAAATTGGCGGGGATATTCTTGGGGATGTACTTCTGGTCGTTGTAGCTGGGTTTGTAGCCCGGCAGCGTCAGCAACCCGACGAGGGTGACTGCCAAGGTGGCGACCAGGATGGCGCCGGGCCATCGAACGATCGCCGTGCCCACCCGCCGCCACGCGCGGGGGTTGAATGTCCGCCTGGGCTCGAACAGGCCGAAACGGCTCCCGACGGTGAGGACTGCCGGGATCAGCGTGATCGCGACCGCGACGGCGACCAGTACACCGACCGCGCACGGGACGGCCAGCACGTAGAACGAGGGCAGCCGCGTGAAGATCAGGCAGAACAGTGCTCCGGCGATCGTCAGACCCGAGGCCACGACGACTTTGGTGACCCCGTGGTAGGTGGTGTAGTAGGCCGTTTCCCTGTCCTGGCCGGCCTGACGCGCCTCCTGATACCGGCCGACGAAAAATATTCCGTAGTCGGTTCCGGCCGCGATCACCAGCGATACCAACAAATTAACGGCGAAGGTGGTGAGACCGATAAACCCGTGATGGCCAAGAAATGCGACAATTCCTCGCGCCACTTGCAATTCTATGCCCACCACCAGCAACAGCAGAACTGTTGTGATGACCGACCGGTAGACGAGAAGCAACGTAATGAAGATCACCGCGACGCTTACCGCGGTGATCGTGGCGACCGTCCTGTCGCCACTGTGGCTCATGTCCGCATTGATCGCCGCGGGCCCGGTGACGTACGCTTTGACCCCCGGCGGGGCCGGCGTTCGCGCGACGATGCGCTGAACGGCGGCGATCGATTCGTTGTCCGTGGTCTGGCTCGAATTACCGGCGAGTACTACTTGAACATATGCGGCCTTTCCGTCCACGCTCTGCGCAGCGTGTCTGGTTAGTTCATCGCCCCAGAAATCCTGGACGTATGCCACATGTTTCGGATCGTCTTTTAATTGAGCGATCAAATGGTCGTAGTACCTGTGGGCGTCGTCGCCGAGGGGTTGCTGGCCCTCCAAAACGATCGTCGCCACGCCGCCGGAATTCTTTTGCCCGGTTTGGTCTGACGCCTTGAAGTCCTCATTCAGCCGCTGTGCTGCCCTGACGGACGGCGCATCCGTGGGATTCAGGGATACCGAATGCTCGCTCTCGACCTGCTCCAACGACGGGACGCAGACGATCAAGACACCGATGAACGCCAGCCACGCCAGGATGACGAGCACCGAAAATTTCCGGATGGTCCGCGCTACCAATGGTCGACTGTGGGATTGCTGACGGTTGGTCATGAGGCGTTCAGCGTGCAGGAGGTGAAGGCGCTTACTTCGTGCGTTGTCTTCTCGGCTTTGACCACGCCGTCCACCAGGATGCGACAGCCGATACTGTCGGTGTCACCCTGCGCAGCGACGCTTCTCATGCCCGTTGCCGCGGTTATCGCGAACTCGTATGACCACGGCAGGCTCACCCCCTCGACATGTTGCGCATCACCATTGGCGCCGAAATAGCTGATCAAAGCCACGGTCCCCGGTGGTCCGAAGACCTCATAGGTCAGGTGCTGGGGATTGTAGGGTTTGTTGTCGGCTCTGGTGTCGGCATAAGAGAGGCTCTTCTCGGAGCCGAAGAGCCCGTGCAGTCGCGACACAGTCAATCCGCCAACGGCGATCACCGCCAGGATGACCAGCGGGATCCACAGCCGCTTCAGGCCCCGCATAATCACAGACCCCGGATTTCGGCGATTCTTACCGGGGCCGACCTGTGCTGTAGGCGCACTCGACGGTTGGCGAGGACGTCGCAGCAGAACGCGCCGCGGGCCGTGGCGTTGGTCAGCGTTTTGGCCGCCCTCGACGGGGACATCGGGCCACGCCGGCTCGACATCGTGCACACTGCCCCAGACCACCGCACCACCCTAGCTGACACGAGTTTAATTACGGCTCCAAACCATACTGGTGGCCTACAGCGCCCGACCAGGATTTAAGGAACTTCTCAGGGTGGTGTCCCGACGCAGTCGGGGTCTCGGCGGCGACCGCGTCGGGGAAGCGCGCACACTCCCAAGACATTTGGCCGCCCAGCCGCTCACGCCACTGTCGCGCCAGACGTTGCCCCGACCCGGGTACGGTCACGCGTCGTTGCCATCGCCGTCAGGTACCGGGGTTATGCTGCGGTGCGGCTGAGCTGTGGACGCGGTCCGCCGCCTTCATTTCACAGAACGCGTACGGGGAGTGAAAGGCCGAGATCGCGCGATGAAATTTGTGCTCGCATTCTATGGAACTCGTGGCGATGTCGAGCCCGGCATCGCTGTCGGTCGGGAGTTGCTGCGCCGAGGGCACGACGTGTACATGGCCGTTCCGCCCGATTTGGTCGGCTTCGCCGAGTCGGTTGGGCTCGCAGCGACCGCTTACGGACCCGACATGCAGGCGTGGCTGGAATCGACGCGCAACTTCTGGGCGCGATTCTTCCGCAACTCCTGGAGAATCCAGGAGGTGAAGAAGCTGCTGCGCGAAGCTCGGGAGCCCGGCACCCAGCGCTGGGCGGAGATGAGCACGACGCTGACGGCGCTGGCCGATGGTGCCGACGTGTTGCTCACCGGCATGAGCTACCAGGAGCTAGCTCTCAACGTCGCCGAATATCGCGAGGTTCCATTGGCCACCCTGCTGTGGTTCCCGATACGGGCCAACGGTCACCTCGTTCCGTTCCTGCCCGCCCCGTTGATCCGCTCGGCGATGACGGTCTACGAGCGGTTGGTGTGGCGGGGAGTGAAGAAGGTTCAGGACGCGCAGCGCCGTCAACTCGGCCTTCCAAAAGTGAAACATCCGGCGCCGCAACGCATCGCGGAACGCGGATCACTGGAGATCCAGGCCTACGACGAGGTGTGTTTTCCGGGGCTGGCGGACGAATGGGCGAAATGGAATGAGGGGAAGCCGCCGCGGCGGCCCTTCGTCGGCACGCTGACGATGGAGTTGGCGACCGGTGCCGATGACGACGTCGCATCGTGGATCGCCGCGGGTACGCCGCCGATTTGCTTCGGGTTCGGCAGCATACCGGTGGAATCTCCAGCCGATACGCTGGCCATGATCAGCGCCGCGTGTGCGCAACTGGGCGAGCGAGCGCTGGTTTGCGCCGGCTGGTCCGATTTCAGCAGCGCCGCCCACTCCGATCACGTCAAAGTGGTGGGTGCGGTGAACTACGCGGCGATCTTTCCCGCCTGCCGTGCCGTCGTCCACCACGGTGGCGCGGGCACCACGGCCGCAGGTTTGCGCGCCGGCGTGCCCACGTTGATCCTCTGGATGGCGGACGTTCAGCTGATATGGGGAGCTGCAATCAAACGGCTGAAGGTGGGTACCGCCCGGCGCTTTTCGAGCACCACCGAGAAATCGCTGGTCGCAGACCTGCGTCGGATCCTGGCCCCGCGATATGCGACCCGAGCCCGCGAAATCGCCACTCGAATGACCAGACCCGCCGAAAGTGTCGCCGCCGCGGCCGACCTCGTGGAAAATTTCGCTCGCCTCGAGCGTGTTGGCTGAGCGTCAGGTGGCGAAGTGGGCCTGGTTGATGTGCTCGGCCACCCGCAGGGCGTTGGCCGCAACGGTCAGGCTGGGGTTCAACCCGGTGCTGGAGGGAAAGAACGACGCATCGACGACATAAAGGTTGTCGACGTCGTGCGCCCGGTTCTGGGGATCCAGCACGCTGGTTTTGGGATCGGTGCCGAAGCGGCACGTGCCGCAGACGTGGCCCAGGGTCGAGTTGTTTGCGCCGGTCCGCAGCGTGAGGGTGCGAAACGGCTGCAACACCTCTTTTATCTGCCGCATGAACACCGCGCGGCGTTCGATCTCACTGGCATGCAACCGGTACCGAAGCCGCAGCCGTTGGCGGCCGTCCGCGCCGGGACGATCGCTGGGCTCGACCTGGTTGTCCAGATACGGCAGGTCTTCCATGATCGGGGCCAGCAGCAGTCCGCCGTTGAACAAGCGGTCGTAGATAGGCCGCACTGCCGGACTCATCAGGCGCAGCAACTTCGGCTGCCAGCCGGGTTGGTTGGTCAACATGTCCAGGGACGCCAGATTGGCCATCGCGCCGGCCGACTGCAGGGTGCCGTATTTCTGGCCCTCCCAGAAGTAAAAGTCGTTGAGCCCGATCTCCTTGTTCTCGGCCGTGATCTTGCAGCCGCGTTCTGGCCAGACCTCGAT
Organism: Mycobacterium sp. TH-M103; assembly: GCF_057473785.1. Taxonomy (NCBI): domain Bacteria; kingdom Bacillati; phylum Actinomycetota; class Actinomycetes; order Mycobacteriales; family Mycobacteriaceae; genus Mycobacterium; species Mycobacterium sp. TH-M103. The sequence goes on along the minus strand of NZ_JBYCLG010000135.1, from coordinate 145 downwards.
CCAGTCCATGAGATGGCGCATCAGGTTGCGCCCGACGTAGTCGGAGCTGTTGGCCAGTCCGCGTGGCCATTGCCCGGAGCGGGAGTTGAGTAGGAGCAGTGGGGTGGCCAGGGCGCCGGCGGCGAGCACCACCACTTTGGCTTTC
>NZ_JBYCLG010000134.1:0-10127 GCF_057473785.1 Mycobacterium sp. TH-M103 | reverse complement strand
CCTCGCTCTCATCCTCCTGGCTTGCGGACCGGTCACCCTCGAACTCCCATACCACACCAGGGGCCACCCACATTCATGTCAATAGAGCCCGAAATTGACCTCGGGCGCAAATACCAGATAACTCATCCAACCTCCGACGCAGTCGAATACGCGATCAGTATTCCGCCCGTTATCGGCTGCGGCAGCGCAAGTTTCGACCCTCTCAGAGCCTTAACATGCCGGGTTCATCCGCTGTTCACGCGGCGTGCCGTCAAGAGCCGACGGTCAGACCGACCTTCTGGAATTCCTTGAGGTCGCAGTATCCGGCCTTGGCCATCGACCGGCGCAGGCCACCGACCAGGTTGAGGCTGCCGAACGGATCGTCGGACGGCCCGCCCAGAACGCGTTCCATCGGCGGGCGCTCGCCGGCGGCGATCTGCAGCAGCGCCCCGCGCGGCAGCGACGGGTGCGCGGCCGCCGCCGGCCAGAACCACCCATCGCCGAGCGCCTCGGCGCACTCGGCGAGCGGGGTGCCCAACACCGCCGCGTCGGCGCCGCAGGCGATCGCCTTGGCCAGCTCACCGGAGGTGTGGATGTCGCCGTCGGCCAGCACGTGCACGTACCGACCGCCGGTCTCGTCGAGGTATTCGCGGCGTGCGGCGGCGGCGTCGGCGATCGCGGTGGCCATCGGCACGCTGATCCCCAGCACCTCGTCGGTGGTCGTCACGCCCCGGGTGGAGCCGTAGCCGACGATGACGCCGGCCGCGCCGGTGCGCATCAGGTGCAACGCGGTGCGGTGGTCCTGCACGCCGCCGGCGACCACGGGCACGTCGAGCTCGGAGATGAAGGTCTTCAGGTTCAGCGGCTCGCCGTCGCTGGCCACCCGCTCGGCCGAGACGATAGTGCCCTGGATGACCAGCAGGTCGATGCCGGCCGCGACCAGCACCGGCGTCAGCCACTGCGCGTTCTGCGGGCTGACCCGCACCGCGGTGGTGACGCCCGCCTCCCGGATGCGCGCCACCGCCGAAGCCAGCAACTCCGGGTCCAGCGGTGCCGCGTGCAGTTCCTGTAGCAGACGCACCGCCGCCGAGGGTTCGGGCTCCTTCTCGGCGGCCTCGACGAGCTGGGCGATCTTGGCCTGCACGTCGGCGTGCCGCCCGATCAGGCCTTCGCCGTTGAGGATGGCCAGCCCGCCGAGCCGGCCGAGTTCGATGGCGAACTCCGGCGACACCAGGGCATCGGTCGGGTGGGCCAGCACCGGGATCTCGAACCGGTAGGCGTCGAGCTGCCAGGCCGTCGACACGTCCTTCGACGAACGGGTGCGTCGCGACGGCACGATGCTGACTTCGCTGAGCTCATAGGTGCGGCGGGCGATGCGGCCCATCCCGATCTCGACCATGCCGGGCTCAGCGGGCATAGTAGTTCGGCGCTTCGACGGTCATCGCGACGTCGTGCGGGTGGCTTTCGCGGAGGCCGGCGGCGGTGATCCGGACGAACTGCGCCTGCTGCAGCGCCTCGATGGTGGGCGATCCGGTGTAGCCCATGGCGGCGCGCAGCCCGCCGGTCAGCTGGTGGATCACCGACGACAACGGACCGCGGAACGGCACCCGGCCCTCGATCCCCTCGGGTACCAACTTGTCCTCCGAGAGCGCGTCGTCGGCGAAGTAGCGGTCCTTGGAATAGGACCGACCCCCACCGCCGGTCCCGCCCCTGCCCTGCATGGCGCCCAGCGATCCCATGCCGCGGTAGCTCTTGAACTGCTTGCCGTTGACGAAGATCAGCTCACCGGGCGCCTCGGCGGTGCCGGCCAGCAGCGATCCCAGCATGGCCGTCGACGCGCCGGCGGCCAGGGCCTTGGCGATATCACCGGAGTACTGCAGGCCCCCGTCGGCGATCACCGGCACGCCCGAAGGACGACAGGCCGCCACAGCTTCCAAGATCGCCGTGATCTGCGGCGCGCCGACACCGGCCACCACCCGCGTCGTGCAGATCGATCCCGGACCCACCCCGACCTTCACCGCGTCGGCGCCGGCCTCGACCAGCGCGGCAGCCGCCGCGCGGGTGGCCACGTTGCCGCCGATCACCTCGACCCGATCGCCGACCTCGGCCTTGAGCTTGCCGACCATGTCGAGCACCAGCCTGTTGTGGGCGTGCGCGGTGTCGACGATCAGCACGTCGACCCCGGCGTCGACCAGCATCATCGCGCGCACCCAGGCATCGCCGCCGACTCCGACCGCGGCGCCCACCAGCAGCCGGCCGTCCCGATCCTTGGTGGCCAGCGGGTGTTGTTCGGTCTTGACGAAGTCCTTGACGGTGATCAGCCCGGTCAGCCGGCCGTGCCCGTCGACGACGGGCAGCTTCTCGATCTTGTTGCGGCGCAACAGGCCCAGTGCGGCATCGGCGCTGACGCCCTCCTGCGCCGTGATCAGCGGGGCCTTGGTCATCACCTCGGCGACCTGCTTGCTCTGGTCGACCTCGAACCGCATGTCGCGGTTGGTGATGATGCCGACCAGCGCGCCGGCGTCGTCGACCACCGGCAGGCCGGAGATCCGGAAACGAGCGCACATCGCGTCGACCTGGGCCAGCGTGTTGTCCGGGCGGCAGGTGACCGGGTCGGTGACCATGCCCGCCTCGGACCGCTTCACCGTCTCCACCTGGCCCGCCTGTTCGGCGACGGGCAGGTTGCGGTGCAGCACACCCATCCCTCCGGCGCGCGCCATCGCGATGGCCATCCGCGACTCCGTCACGGTGTCCATCGCCGAGCTGACCAGCGGCACCTTGAGCCTGATCTTCTTGGTGAGCTGGCTGGCGGTGTCCGCGGTGGCGGGCACCACGTCGGACGCCGCCGGCAGCAACAGGACGTCATCGAACGTCAGACCCAACATGGCTACCTTGTTGGGATTGTCGCCCCCGGTCGGCACCGAGTCCTCCGTCAGGCCGCCGCGCAGGTAAGGGCTCGCAACCAGGTCGGAACTGTCTTCCAGGTGGGACATGCCACGGGACATCGGTGAGGCCTCCATACGCATGCGAAGTGAGACACCCATCCTATCGGCTCGCCCCCCGCCGGTGACGATGCGCGCCGCGGACGGACCGCCGAATCGCCGCGGAGACGGCGCGCGTTTACCTGCTGGCGTTCCCGTCGGGGGCGTGCGTACCCTAGAGGGGTGCGCAACCACCTCCCCCCGGGTTTGCCGCCCGACCCGTTCGCCGACGACCCCTGTGATCCGTCGGCGGCTCTCGATGCCGTAGAGCCGGGTCAGCCGCTCGACCAGCAGGAGCGCATTGCGGTCGAGGCCGACCTGGCGGACCTGGCGGTCTACGAGGCGCTGTTGGCGCACAAGGGGATTCGCGGGCTCGTGGTGTGCTGCGACGAGTGCCAGCAAGACCATTACCACGACTGGGACATGTTGCGGGCCAACCTGCTGCAACTGCTGATCGACGGCACCGTCCGCCCGCACGAGCCGGCCTACGACCCCGAGCCGGACTCCTACGTGACTTGGGATTACTGCCGTGGGTACGCCGACGCTTCGCTCAACGAGGCGACCTCGGACGCCGACGGATACCCCCGGCTGCACTGAGTCGGCCGCACCGAGTCGCGCCCCGGCTAGGGGGCGCCGTCCGGCGCCTCCGGTGCGGGCACGGCGGTCTGGCCATGGCGGCGATGACCCCCGGGGAACGGCGTGGGCGCGGGACTCGATCCCTGTTCCGGCGGCGGAGGCATCGAGACGTCCGGCGGCTGGGACACCGGCGCCGTAACCCCGGGCCCTCCGGACGCGGGAGGCAGCGTCGCGTTCGGGTCGCGCGAGCGGACCTTCGTGTCGAGCAGGTTGACCTGGTCCATCAGGTCGTGCCGGCTGGCGTTGTCGTTCATCGACTGCACCGCGGTGCTGACCTCGGCCAGCTGCGTGTGCGCCTGGTCCCACTGGCCCTGGTTGATCATTTCCTGGACCTTGGCCAGCTCCGCCTTGGCGGACAACGTGATCTGGTCGTCGTTGACCCGGGGCTCGTCGAAGACCATCGCATGCAGGCCGTAGAGGGCGTCCCCGGGGCGCGCCTCGGCCACCAGGGCCCCGAACCCGCTGAGCGCCAGCAGCGTCGCGGCGACCGACCCGATCGCGGCCAGGCCCCGCCGGCTGCGCCGGCGTTCCGCGATCCCGGCGCGCAGCGCCTCGACGGCCTCCTCCGGCGACACCAGCGCGCTGGCCGGCGGCCACCGCAAGTTGTCGCGCCAGTCCTCCAGCAGTTGGGCCAGCGCCGCGTCGTCGGGGTCGTCGCGATCCTGCAGATCGACCGGGAGGCGTTCGGCGAGCGCGTCGAGCAGCACATCGGTACGGGCGAACTCGTCCATTCCCGGCTGGTCGCCGAGGGCACGTCCAAACTCACGCATAGTCACCTGCCGCAACGATTTCGGATTTGAGGCGCATCAGAGCACGGTGCTGGGCCACCCGCACCGCGCCCGTGGTGCTGCCGACGGCCGCGGCGGTCTCCTCCGCGGACAGGCCGACGACGACGCGGAGGATCAGGATCTCGCGCTGTTTGGCGGGCAGGATCTCCAGCAACTCGCTCATCCGGCTCACCGAGTCGGCCTCGATGGCCCGCTGCTCCGGACCCGCCTCGGCCGACCAGCGTTCGGGAACCGTTTCGGCCGGGTAGGTGAGATCGCGGCCCGCCGCGCGATGGGCGTCGGCGACCTTGTGGGCGGCGATCCCGTAGAGGAAGGCCAGAAAGGGCCGGCCCCGTTCGCGGTAGCGGGGCAGCGCCGTAATGGTGGCCAAGCACACCTCCTGAGCCACGTCATCGGCTGACAGACCACCTCGCTCGACCGTGCCGACTCGCGCCCGGCAATATCGCACCACTATCGGACGGATGGTCTCCAGCACCTCCCGTAGAGCCTTCCGGTCCCCCGCTGCGGCCTCGGCCACCGCGGCGTCGAGACGTTCCCCTTGAATTGTCATCGACGGCGGTATCTCCAACGTTACGGACCGGACACATCCCGGGGCTTACCTACGCAATGACAATAACGGGCGGAGGGCCGTTCAATCGGTATGCCAGGTTCCACCGGCGCGTCGCACCTGACCTGCGCAGATACCGCGAATTTCGGCCAAATTCCGTGCCGCAAACGTGACGCTCCCGATATCGATCAGCAAGCATGCCAGGGCCCATCGCAGTGGCGTCAGCCCCAGCCGGGCGGTCTCGTCCAGCGCGGTGTCGGCCACGGCGCGGGCCTTGTCGGTGGCACCGGCGCTGCACAGGGCGGCCGCCAGGACGACGTCGCTCTTGACCCGGTGCCGCGCCGAGGCGACCGCCATCGCCCGGGACAGTTCGACGGCCTCGCCGGCGTGGCGGACGGCGATGTCGCCGTGACCGCCGGCCATCGCCAGCTCGGCGGCCACCCACCGTCGGCGCACGGCAAGCCGGTCGGGCATCACCGGCCCCGGTTCCAGCACCTCGTCCACGCGGGCCAGCAACGCCGCCGCGGCGGCCAGGCGCCCGACGCCCAGCGCGTCGGCAGCGAGCCCGGTCAGCGCGTCGGCGCGCGCCTCGGGGTCCGCGCCCGCCAGGGCCAGGGCCCGACCGTCCCAGCCCCGCGCCACGGTGTGCCATCCCAGCTGGCGCAGGAACGATCCCTGCGTGCTGTGGGCCAGCGAGAGCAGGCGCCCCGGCGCACGGCCGCGCCGCAACTGGGCCAGATCGCGACAGGCGCTGCCGTATCGGCCCTGCCCACCGGCCGCCACCGCCCGCAGCCACAACTGCTGCGCGGTGCTCGCCGTCGGCAACGGCCAGCGGCCCGGCTCGCCGCCGAACGCGGCGGCGGCCAACTCCTCGTCGACCCCGGAAGTGTGATAAGTCTCAATCACCGGCATAGTAGTAAACAGTTCGTGCGGGTTGTGTTACCGAAATGTTAATCGCAAACGCGCCATGGCTAATTGCCCGGCGCCGCCCTCCCGGCACTGAGCTGGGACGATCTCGATTCGGCCAATTGCCTGGTAGCACCCCTTCCCGTCGGGGAATGCGGCATAGATGAACGCAGAGTAAAATATGCTCCAACGCTTACATATTTTGCCGTCCTAAGTGGCTATTGACGGAAATTCGCGGTCCCCCCTAACGTCTACCGGTGACGGGTTGTCATCGGTGACGCCGCTTCATTTCAGTTGCACCACAGCTTTTCGGACACTTCTCGGACGCTTCTGGAACTCGACCTCAACTGGCGTGCCGTGCAGAGAGGGAACAAGCCAATGCCACAGCCTGATCAGCTACCCGGGCCCAACGCCGACATCTGGAACTGGCAACTCCAGGGCCTGTGCCGCGGCGTTGACTCGTCGATGTTCTTTCACCCCGACGGTGAGCGCGGACGCGCACGCACGCAGCGCGAGCAGCGCGCCAAGGAAATGTGCCGGCAGTGCCCGGTGATCCAGCAGTGCCGTTCCCACGCCCTCGACGTCGCTGAGCCCTATGGCGTCTGGGGTGGCCTGTCGGAGTCCGAGCGCGACCTGCTGCTCAAGGGGGACATCGGCCGCGGGCGGGGCATTCGCCGATCGGCCTGAGTTGTCCTGAGCCCGGCGGCCGCGGACTGCGGCGCGGCCCTCACCCGTTCCAGCGGGGCGGGCGCTTCTCGATGAAGGCCTGGACGCCCTCGAGCGCGCAGGGATCCATCATGTTGGCGGCCATCGTCGCGCCCGCGTCCTCGTAGGCGGACTCGATTCCGGCTTCGATCTGGCGGTAGAAGAGGGCCTTGCCCATGGCGACGGCGACGCGCGGCTTGGCGACCACCCGCGCCACCAGCGCCTCGACCACGTCGTCCAGCGCCTCGGGGGCCGCCACCTTGTTGACCAGCCCCAGCACCCGCGCCTCCTCGGCCGACACGAACTCGCCGGTGACCAGCATCTCGAAGGCGGCTTTGCGGGACAGGTTGCGCGACAGCGCCACCCCCGGTGTCGCGCAGAAGAGCCCGACGTTGATGCCGCCGACCGCGAAGCGCGCGTCGCGGCCGGCCACCGCGAGGTCGCACATCGCGACGAGCTGGCAGCCCGCGGCGGTCGCCAGACCGTGGACACGCGCGATCACCGGCACGGGCAGGCGCTGGAAGGCCAGCATCACCGCCGTGCACTGCGCGAACAGCCGCTGGTAGTACTCGAGCGACGGCTCGGAGCGCATCTCCTTCAGGTCGTGGCCGGCGCAGAAGGCCGTGCCGGAAGCCGCGAGGACGACGGCACGCACCGCTTCGTCTTCGCCGAGCGCGCCGACGGCCTCACCGAGCGCCGCGAGCATCGCCTCCGACAGCGCGTTGAACGCGTGCGGGCGGTTCAGCGTCAGCGTGACGACGCCGCGCTCGTCGCGGTGTTGCAGCAGCAGCGGTTCTTCCATCGCTTGACCTCACTCGTCGCCCCGGCGCTGCTCGGACGCTAGCACCGGTCGCCCGAGCTGACGCCAAAGTCTCACCGATAAGCGTCCCTGCGCTTGGCCATGTTGAACACCGTCACTTCGCCGACGGCATCGTCGGTGGAGTACACCACCCGGTATTGTCCGAAGCGCTCACGCCAATCACGCTGACTCCAACCAGTTTCTTCACGTTTACGGGTCGCGGATCAGGGGACAAACCCACGACGACCTGCAGCGCGGCTTCCGACTCGGCACGTGGGAGCCGCTGTGACTGTCTGAGTACGTCCGGGTGAAACGAGATCTTCATCGGGCCGCGAACGCGTCGGCGTCGACACCGAGCTCATCGAGCATCTCCGCCAGAGGCAGCGCCCGAAACGAGTGTGCCCACAGCTCGCGCATCCGAAGCGCGTCGACGACATCGGCGTGCTCGTGCAACCGCTCGTAGTCGGCCAGGCTGATGATCACCGCGACTTCGGTGCCACTGTCGGTGATGATGGCTTCTTCGCCGGTCGCGGCCACCGCCCGCACCACAGCTCCCAGGCTGCCCCGCAGGTCGCGCAGACTATGCGCACTCATGTGTACACCGAGCGGGACAGTCGCAGCGCCGAAAAGGAACACCCCCGGCCGCTCGGATCGGAGCCGACTCCGTGGGATGCAACTCAGCGGTGATGACGCCCGCCGAACTGAATACGAAAGCGCCCCCGACATCAGCCGGGGGCGCATCCGCATTGCTCGCTTTAGTGGTGGTGGTGATGCCCGTGGCCGTGGCCATGTCCGTGACCGTGGCCGTCGCCCTCCTCCTCGGCGGGCTTGTCGACAACCGCGGTCTCGGTGGTGAGCACCATCCGGGCCACCGACGCGGCGTTGAGCACCGCCGACCGGGTGACCTTGACCGGGTCGATGACGCCGTCGGCGATCAGGTCGCCGTAGCGCAGCGTGGCGGCGTTCAGGCCGTGCCCCGCGGGCAGCTCGCTGACCTTGTTGACCACGACCGCGCCGTCGAGCCCGGCGTTGTCGGCGATCCAGTACAGCGGTGCGGCCAGGGCGTCGGAGAAGACATCGACCCCCGTCGCCTGGTCGCCGGTCAGCGACGCCCGCAGGTCGTCGAGCGCCTTGCGGGCCCCGATGAGCGCCGTGCCACCGCCGGCCACGATGCCCTCCTCGACGGCCGCCTTGGCCGCCGCGACGGCGTCCTCGACGCTTTCCTTGCGCTCTTTGAGCGCCGTCTCGGTGGCGGCCCCGACCTTGAGCACGGCGACCCCGCCGGCCAGCTTGGCCAGCCGCTCCTGCAGCTTCTCGCGATCCCAGTCGGAGTCACTCGCCTCGGCCTCGGCGCGCAGCTGCTTGATGCGGGCGGCCACCGCCTCAGCGGACCCGCCGCCGTCGACGATGATGGTGTCGTCCTTGCCGACCACGACCCGGCGGGCCGAGCCCAGGACCTCGACCCCGACCTCGCGCAGCAGCAGGCCGGCGTCGGGGTTGACCACCTGGCCGCCCGTGACGATCGCCAGGTCCTCCATGAACGCCTTGCGCCGGTCGCCGAAGAACGGCGACTTGACCGCGACGGCCTTCAGCGTCTTGCGGATCGAGTTGACCACCAGCGTCGCCAGTGCCTCGCCCTCGATGTCCTCGGCGATGATGACCAACGGCTTGCCCGCTTCGGCGACCTTCTCCAGCATGGGCAGCAGGTCGGGCAGCGAGCTGATCTTCTCCTGGTGCAACAGGATCAGCGGGTCCTCGAGCACGGCCTGCTGGGCGTCGAAGTCGGTCACGAAGTACGCCGACAGGTAGCCCTTGTCGAAGCCGACACCCTCGGTGAACTCCAGCTCGGTGTTCATCGTCGAGGACTCCTCGACGCTGACGACGCCGTCGGTGCCGACCTTGTGCATCGCCTCGCCGACCAGCTCGCCGATCTGCGCGTCGCGCGAGGAAACCGTCGCCACCTGAGCGATCGCCTCCTTGCCGGACACCGGAGTCGCCGAGGCCACCAGGGCCTCGGACACCGCGTCGGCGGCCTTGCCGATGCCCGCGCCGAGCTCCATCGCGTTGACCCCGGCGGCGACCAGGCGCAGACCGCCCTTGACCAGCGCCTGGGCCAGCACCGTTGCGGTGGTCGTGCCATCACCGGCGACGTCGTTGGTCTTGGTGGCCACCGACTTCACCAGTTGGGCGCCGAGGTTTTCGAACGGGTCCTCCAGGTCGATCTCGCGCGCGACGGTGACGCCGTCGTTGGTGACCGTGGGACCGCCCCAGGACTTGGCCAGCACCACGTGCCGGCCGCGCGGCCCCAGGGTGACCCGGACCGCGTCGGCGAGCGCGTTCACGCCCGCCTCGATGGCACGACGCGCGTCCTCGTCGTACTCAATGAGCTTGCTCATCAGGCTCCTTCTCGGCTACTGACGCATGCCGCCCCGGAAATCACCCGTGCTTCACACGGGGATCGCCGGGGCGGAACGCGGGTTACTTGGATACGACAGCCAGCACGTCGCGCGCCGACAGGATCAGGTACTCCTCGCCGTTGTACTTGATCTCGGTGCCGCCGTACTTGCTGTAGATGACGGTGTCACCCTCGGACACGTCCAGCGGGATGCGCTTTTCGCCGTCTTCGTCCCAGCGGCCCGGGCCGACGGCGACGACGGTGCCTTCCTGCGGCTTCTCCTTGGCGGTATCAGGAATGACCAGACCGGACGCGGTCGTGGTCTCGGCCTCGTTGGCCTGCACGAGAATCTTGTCCTCGAGTGGCTTGATGTTCACCTTCGCCACGATGG
>NZ_JBYCLG010000133.1:0-11592 GCF_057473785.1 Mycobacterium sp. TH-M103 | reverse complement strand
CCAGTCCTGCACCTGGTGCGGGTCCACCCGCACCACGCTCTGCATGCCGTCGTCGCTCCAGCCGGCGCCGTCGAGCACCGGGATGGTGGCGAACGCGATGTTGCCGCCGGCCAGCTTCTGCATCTGCTGCACGAAGTCCATGACGTCCCAGCCCGAGGACAGCACCACCGAACGCTGCACGGCGGCCTCCAGGCGCTGCAGCGTGGTGGGGCTCGACAGCGTCTTGCCGGAGATGACCCGGTGGGCCAGCGAGGCCATCACCGCCTGCTGGCGCACGACGCGGTCCAGGTCGCCGCGGGGCAGCTCGTGGCGCTGGCGGACGAAGCTGAGCGCCTCCGGGCCGGACAGGCGCTGCTGTCCGGCGGGGAAGTCCGCACCCGAGAGCGGCTCGAACACCGGGTCCTTGAGGCAGACGTCGACGCCGCCGAGGGCGTCGGTGATCAGCGCGAAACCGAGCAGCCCGATCTCGGCGTAGTGGTCGACGGTGACCCCGGTGAGGTCGGCGACGGTCTTGATCAGCGCCTCCCGGCCGGCCTCGGTGCCCTGGGCCGCGGCGTGCTCGGCCGAGTCGCCGGCCTTGACCAGGTTGGCGCGCCTGGTCTCCCGGGTCTGGCCGTAGACGCCGTTGATCTTCGTCTTGCCCAGGCCCGGGGCCGACACGTAGGAATCGCGCGGGATCGAGATGGCGGTCGCCGACTTCCCGTTGTTGGGGATCCGGATCAGGATGATGGTGTCGGTGTTGGTCGCCTCCTCGTCGCCGGCGCGCAGCGTCTCGAGCTCCTCGGCCGACAGCGGGTTGCCGTGCGCGTCGGTGCGGCTGTCCAGGCCGACCAGCAGGATGTCGATCGCGCCGTCGTCGCCGCCCTTGCCCAGCGAGGCCGCCGACATGTGGAAGATGCCGTCCTCGAAGGACCGCACATTGGTCCAGGCGATCCCGGTGCCGAGCACGACCAGCACCGTCAGCGCGGTGGCAGCCACACGAACCACACGTTGCACTCCCATCCCACTAGGTTACTTGCGGCACAGCTGCTTCGTGGGTAGCGGCCGCCCGCGTGCCCCGGGCGTGCCAGACTCATGCCATGTCGGGCAGGATCGTGATCATCGGGGCCGGGGGCCAATTGGGGAGCACCTTGGCGGTGCTCGCGGCCGATGAGGGCCGCGACGTGCGGGCCTACACGTCGTCGCGGTGGGACATCACCGACCCGGCGGCGGCCGAACGGATCGAGCGCGGCGACGTCGTGATCAACTGCGCGGCATACACCGACGTCGACGGCGCCGAGAGCGACCAGGACCGCGCCCACGCCGTCAACGCCGCCGGGCCCGGATACCTGGCGCAGGCGTGCGCACGGGCGGGTGCCCGGCTGATCCACGTCTCCACCGACTACGTGTTCGGCGGCGAGGTCTCCGGCGGTGACCCCGCGCACGTCGCGTCGCGCCCCTACGAGCCGAGCGACCCCACCGCGCCGGCGGGCGTGTACGGCCACACCAAGCTCGCCGGCGAGCGGGCCGTGCTGGCGGCGCTGCCGGACGCCCGGCAGGGCGTGGTCGTGCGCACCGCCTGGGTCTACACCGGCGGCACCGGCAAGGACTTCGTCGCAATCATGCGCCGGCTGGCCGCCGGCGACGGTCCGGTGAACGTCGTCGACGATCAGACCGGCTCGCCGACCTACGTGGGCGACCTGGCCGCCGCGCTGCTGCAGGTGGCCGACGACGGCGTGCCCGGCCCGGTCCTGCACGCCGCCAACGAGGGTGCGGTGTCCCGGTTCGAGCAGGCCCGGGCGGTCTTCGAGGAGTGCGGCGCCGACCCGTCGCGGGTGCGGCCGGTCAGCACCGCGCAGTTTCCCCGGCCGGCCCCGCGGCCGGTCTACTCCGCGCTGGGCGGCGAACAATCCCGGGCGGCGGGCCTGCGCCCGCTGCGGCCCTGGCGCGAGGCGCTGGTCGCGGCGCTGGCGGCGGCTGGCGGCGTCGCCGCGGGCGACCGACCGTTACCCTCGACGCGTGACTGACGTCGTACCGGTGGTCACGGTGACCTACTCGCCGGGCCCGCACCTGGAGCGTTTCCTGGCCTCGTTGTCGCTGGCCACGGATCGTCCGGTCGAGGTGCTGCTGGCCGACAACGGCTCCACCGACGGGACCCCGCAGGAGGCGGTGGAGCGCTACCCGAACGTGCGCCTGTTCGAGACCGGGGCCAACCTCGGATACGGCACCGCGGTGAACCGCGCCGTCGACCGGCTGGGCGACGACAACGACTGGGTGATCGTGGCCAACCCGGACGTGCAGTGGGGTCCGGGCAGCATCGACGCGCTGCTGGACGCCGCCAACCGGTGGCCGCGGGCGGGCGCGCTCGGCCCGCTGATCCGGGACCCCGACGGGTCGGTGTACCCCTCGGCGCGCCACCTGCCCAGCCTGGTCCGCGGCGGCATGCACGCCGTGGTCGGGCCGTTCTGGAAGCGCAATCCCTGGACGGCGGCCTACCGCCAGGAGCGGCTGGAGCCCAGCGAGCGGCCGGTCGGCTGGCTGTCCGGGTCGTGCCTGCTGCTGCGCCGGTCGGCCTTCCGCCAGGTCGGCGGGTTCGACGAGCGCTACTTCATGTACATGGAGGACGTCGACCTCGGCGACCGGCTGGGCAGGGCCGGCTGGTGCAGCGTCTACGTGCCCTCGGCCGAAGTGCTGCACCACCGCGGCCACTCCACCGGGCACGACCCGGCGAATCATCTGACGGCGCATCACAAGAGCACCTACATCTTCCTGGCGGACCGGCATTCCGGATGGTGGCGGGCACCCCTGCGCTGGACGCTGCGCGGGTCGCTTCAGGTGCGTTCCCGCCTGATGGTGCGCAATTCGCTGCGCAGCAGACGACGCAACGTGGAAGGGCGCTAGAGGTGGCAAAAACCCCGGTCGACGCGGTGATCCTGGTTGGCGGCAAGGGCACGCGGCTGCGGCCGCTGACGCTGTCGGCGCCCAAGCCGATGCTGCCGACCGCGGGGCTGCCCTTCCTGACCCATCTGCTGTCGCGGGTCGCCGCGGCCGGCATCGAGCACGTGGTCCTCGGCACGTCGTACCGGGCCGAGGTGTTCGAGGCCGAGTTCGGCGACGGGTCCAAGCTGGGCCTGCAGATCGAGTACGTGACCGAGCCGAACCCGCTGGGGACCGGCGGCGGCATCGCCAACGTCGCGCCGAAGCTGCGTCACGAGACCGCGATGGTGTTCAACGGCGACGTGTTGTCCGGCGCCGACCTGGGCGAGCTGCTCGCGTTCCACCACGCCAAGCAGGCCGACGTCACGCTGCACCTGGTGCGGGTCGGCGACCCGCGGGCGTTCGGCTGTGTGCCCACCGACGAGGACAACCGCGTCGTCGCGTTCCTGGAGAAGACCGAGGACCCGCCGACCGACCAGATCAACGCCGGCTGCTACGTCTTCCAGCGCGAGGTGATCGACCGGATTCCCCGGGGCCGCGAGGTCTCCGTCGAACGCGAGGTCTTCCCGGCCCTGCTGGCCGACGACCTCGAGGTGTGCGGCTACGTCGACGCCACCTACTGGCGCGACATGGGCACTCCGGAGGACTTCGTGCGCGGGTCGGCGGACCTGGTCCGCGGCATCGCCCCGTCCCCGGCGCTGCACGGCCACCGCGGCGAGCAGTTGGTCCACGACGGCGCTGCGGTGTCGCCCGGGGCGGTGCTCATCGGCGGCACGGTCGTCGGGCGGGGTGCAGAGATCGGTCCCGGGGCGCGACTGGACGGCGCGGTGATCTTCGACGGCGTCAAGGTCGAGGCCGGCAGCGTCATCGAACGCTCGATCATCGGCTTCGGGGCGCGCGTCGGTCCGCGGGCCCTGATCCGCGACGGGGTGATCGGCGACGGCGCCGACATCGGCGCGCGCTGCGAGCTGCTGCGCGGCGCCCGCGTCTGGCCCGGCGTGACCATTCCCGACGGCGGGATCCGCTACTCCTCGGACGTCTGAGCCCCGCATCGGCGGCCCACGGCGCGGGCGACCAGGTAGGCCAGCGCGTGGTCGGCGCCCTCGGGCAGCCCGTCGGCCGGGAACCACCGCAGGTCCAGCGACTCGTCGCTGATCGCGACCCGCGCGCCGGCCGGCGCGCGCGCCACGAACTGCAGGTCCAGGTGCCGGGTCGGCACGCCCAGCGAGCACACGACGGGGTGGACGTGCACGGCCGCCAGTTCGGGCTCGAGGCGCAGACCGGCGATGCCGGACTCCTCGGTGGCCTCGCGCAGCGCGGCGGCGGCGATGTCCGCGTCGTCCTGGCCGCCCGCGTCCCCGTCGTTGCAGTGCCCGCCCATCTGCACCCAGCGGCGCAGCCGGTGGTGCAGGGTCAGCAGCACCTTGCCGCCGGTGTCGTCGAGCACCAGCGCCGACGCGGTGACGTGGCCGGGTACGCAGTCGCGGCGGCAGGCGTCGGGGCGGGCGTGCAGGAAGGCCAGGACGGCGTGGCGCACCGCATCCTGGCATTCGTCGGGCGCCCGCCAGTCGGTGAGGATCGAGATCGCCGAGTCGCGAACGCTCACCGCGCCACCCGCCCGGTCCGGCGGTCGCGCAGCGCCGACCACGCCGCGCGGCAGCCGGCCACGTCGTCGGCGGGCCAGCCGAGCCGGTCGATCAGCACGCGGCGATCGACGATGTCGAGGGCCTTGCCGAACTCGCCGGCGTTGAGCAGCAGGTCGACGTCGACGGCGAGTTCGCCGTCGGCGCGGGACGGCGGCGGGATGGGCAGCTGCTCGGCTTCGGCGGGTTCGAGTTCCAGGATTCCCCCACCGTAGCTGCGGCCCATGATCTCGGCGAAGGCGAACGTCGCGCTGTTGTGGAACGCCGCGGCCAGCGCCGCCGGGTCGGCCCCCGGCCGCCGGACCCGGTGCACGGTGTGGCCGGTCACGATGCCCATGTCCACACCTCGGCCACCTCGCCGAGCCGGGTCATGGTGCCGGATTCCCTGAGCCGTCGCAGCAGGCGGATCGCGTCGGGCTCGAGGAAGTAGGCGGTCCACCTCTCCCGCTCGTGCAGCAGCGCGGGAGCGGAGGCGACGTCGAGGTCCGCGCCGGTGAGGGCGTCGGCGTCGCCGAGGTGGACGGTGTGCACCCGGGCCGGGCTCGCACCCGCGATCCCGCAGAACAACACGACCTACTGCAGCACACCGCCGAACAGCAACCGCTGAAAGGTGAGACGGGTGTGGCAACGCTGACGATTTGGTCAGGATTGGTCTGAACATAGACTAGTAGTGGCTATAATCCGAGCTATGACGATTGCCGCGACACCCGTGCCGTTGTCTGAAGCTAAGGCTCGCCTCTCTGAGCTAGCCAGGCGAGTACGCCAGCAACACGAGCGCATCACCCTGACCCGCAACGGAGAAGCAGAGGCTGTCTTGTTGTCGGTGGATGACCTTGAGGGCATGGAAATGACGTTGGAAATCCTCGGTGACGCGGACACCGTTGCGCGAATTACCGAGAGCCTAGCAGCTCTGCGGCGTGGCGAACGTGGCGCTGACCTGGCCACAGTTCGCCAGGATTTGGCACGTCGCCGCGTCACAGGGGCGTGACCGAACCTGCGCAGCGGTACGAGATCCGTTTCCAGCCTGCCGCACGGAGGGCGATTGCCAATCGGCTTCCGGAAGCTGTCTCCGCCGCCGTGCTCGAGTTTTGCGATTCCGCGCTGGCGGCCAACCCTCAACGTGTCGGAAAACCGTTGTTTGGCCCGCTCGCCGGGTGTCACGGCGCCCGCCGTGGCACCTATCGGATCGTTTACCAGATCGACGACAACAGCCGCATAGTCCACGTTCTCGACGTCGATCACCGGTCAGATATCTACCGCCGCACACAAGGTGACAAGTCCTAACCGCGGCGCCGGTCCCACGCCTGTAGCAGTCCGCGGCCCATCACCGCAGCACGCTGAAACTCACCCGCTCCGCATCAACTGACGTCGCCAAGCTCCGAGAATGCAAGAGGGTAGATTACCGGCTTGCCACTAACCTCGGAGCGGTGTGCCGCCCTAGGGAATTCGCTGGTCAAGATGGGCAACTACGGCAGAGAAGTCTGAGGTGCCGGCGCGTCGCCAATCTACCCGCTAATCAAACGCTCGCCTGCGGACCTGTTGGCGGAATGATGAACGCGGTCATTTCGGGCGCCCGAATACCGCACATTGCCATCTCGTCGTGCCGCACTCTGTTTCTGCATCTGAGCTGAGCGGGCCTCGTGCCAGATATGCGCCCACTGGGGTATGGCGGACTCGGGTCGCGAATCGCCGAACTCTCCAAGCAAGAGGCGTTGGTCGAGACCATCACCGACCAGGGCAGGTTCGCCTGCCGACAAGCCGGCACTGAGGCGGGGAACCGCTTTCCCGGGGGGTCACTTCGAATCATGATGGGGCGCCCCGTCTCTCCTCAGGCGCGCGCGGATTACCTGTTGGGGACGTTTCGCCAGCCCTCGGCGCTGCTCCAGAGAAGGACACGCGGCGAGTACGCGGGCGCCAGCCAGAGATAATCGAGGTAGTCCGGAACGGGCGGCGGCGCGGATGGCAGCGCCTTTCCGAACGTCAATCCCGCACTGAGGGCGGCCGGCAGCGCGGAGTCGTGCAGCGGGATGAACAGGTGGCGTTCATCGACGTTGGGTTCGTCGCGCAGCTTCTCGAAGTGTTCCGTGATGTGTGCGGCCTGGAACGCCGCGCGGAGTTCGTCGGCGAACCCGGTCAGAGATTCGTCAACCCAGCCCCCGGGAGACGCCGGCACCACCCTGGCATCGCGGCCCTGCGAAGAAAGGTCCGAATGGCCGATCATGCTGCAGCCTGACGCCTCGACAAGCCACCGAAGATCGGGGTCTGCCGATGGCCCCCAACCGAGCTGGCTGGTCTCGGGATACTCGACGTTTGTGGCCTCACAGATCTGGATGATGTTTTGATAGCAGTTCCTGAGCCGCTGCATCGCGGCGAATGAGCCCACCGCGATACTCCACATCCACTGGCCTGGCAGTGGCCACTTGTGGTTTTGGCGCGCAAGCAGACTGGCCGTTTTGAACGCATCCGGGTCGCCGAGGTTCGTCACCTCAAACGCCGCCCTGCGGCCGTCGGTCAGAGTCAGCATGACATCGACGACACCCTGGCGCCCGTCGACGTCCCACGCCTCAGCGACCGCGACGTCGAGGGTTCGCACGGCGATCGTGCAAGCCGCGCGTTCTTGCCGGCTCAAATCCTCCATCCGGATCAGGGTCGGGCCGCTATTCACGCAAATAAACCTAGGACGGACCTGCGGCCACGTCGATCCGTGTTCCGCCTAGCTCTCCTCGGGGCGGCTCGATCGCCAGCGCATGGGGCAGCTGCGGCGGAGACGCATCTTCTCTAAAACCCTTTACCTTGTCGCGCGTTAGTCAATACTATTGACACATCGCAATGGATAAGAGGATCATGGGCGGCGACAACGACATCAGCGACATCATCAAGTGGGCCGAATCGCAAAAGTGGACCGTCGAGATCGACAGCGAAGGTTACCGACGCTTCATCGACCCGCAGGGAAACTTCGTCGTCAGCTACCCGGCGACACCGAGCAACCCGCGACGTCGACGGACAGATGTCCTGGTGGCAGTCAAGAAGGCCGGATTGCCTTGGCCCGCGCCGAGCAAGAAGGAACAACGGTCACAGCGACGGAAGGAGGGTCCTAGTGAGTGAAGACTGGGTGGTCACGTTGACGTTCGACGTTGATCCGTCGATGGAGCGCATTGATGCGTGGGAGGCCGAGCTCGGGTGCATGGACGGCTCCGTGGCGCGTATCCCGGAGCGCGGAGTGGACGTGACCGTATATGTGCCCGGCGATTTCAACATGTTCGAGGCTGTCGGGAAGATGTCGGCCGAAATCGCGCACGTGGTACAGGCTGAGCCAGTCGGCATGGAGGCTGTCCGGGAATCCGAGTGGCACCGGCGCGCGGAGGCACCGACGATGCCCGAGCTGATGTCAGCCGCCGAGATCGCTGAGACGTTGGGTCTTTCGCGGCAGCGCGTTCACCAGCTGCGAGCCATCCGGGCGTTCCCGGAGCCGTTGGCGGAGCTGCGCGGTGGCGCGGTGTGGGACGCGGCCGCGGTGCGGAAGTTCGGCCAGGAGTGGACACGTAAGCCCGGCCGGCCGCGAGCCGAAGATGCCACAGGCGGCGATTGATCAGGACGTGATGGATCGTGCGTTCGAGGTGTAAGGGGCGCTGGCCGTGGAAGATCTACACCGCACGGTGAAGCCTGGTGATCTGCTCGTCGCCGCCGCTGCCGAACGTGCCCGGCTCGTGGTGCTGCACTACGACCGTTGACTTCATCGGATAGCGACGATCACCGGCCAGTCCACGGAATGGGTGGCACCATCAGGAATCGTCGACTAGAGGTAGGGGCCGCCTGGCGGTGGGTGCGGCAACCAAGGGGGGTAGCTTCCCGACTTGCAAGCAACGTCAGCAGGGTGATGTCGCGGAACCGGCGCAGCAGGAAGTCGCGCAGCTGCGCGGCGTAGCCGACCTGTAGCAGTTCGGCCGGCAGCACCAGGCCCACGCGTCCGCCCTCGCGGACCAGCACCGTGCTCGCGACGACGAACGGGACCCACGCTTTCGTCAGCCGGGTCGGGCGCAGGCCCTCGCGTCGCATCAGCTCCAGCGCCGGTTCGCGCTCGCCGGATGCCCAGTTCCGAACCGGATGTAGGGCGGGTTGCCCGCGACGCCGTCCCAGCCGCCGGGCGCGGCGGCGTCCAGCCAGGTGAACAGGTTCTCGGTGTCGACGGGTGCCGGTTCGACGATGCGCGGCCCGGCCTCCCGGACCAAGCGGGCCAGGAACCGCGCCATCGGTTCGGGGGTGTCGTAGCCGCCGCGAACCTTGTCCGCCGAGGCCACCGGCTTGCCCGCGAACGCCGTCACGGGGGTCATATCTCGATCAGCAGGTCCGCGACGGGAACCGGGTCGCGCGGCCCCGTCGGCTCCTGCGCGCAGCCGATCGCGATGGCGCCCAGCGGTTCCCAGTCGGCGGGCAGGCCGAGCTCGGCGCGCACCAGGTCGGCAGCGAAGATCGTCGAGCCGATCCAGCAACTGCCCAGCCCCCGCACGGCCAGCGCCACCAGCAGGGCCTGCACGGCGGCCCCGACCGCGACCGTGAACATAGTGTGCTCGGCGCCGGTGCGGGCGGCGTCGGAATAGGTGTGCGCGCCGTCGGGAACCAGGAACGGGATGACGACCTCGGGTGCGTCGTAGAGGATCCGGCCGCGGGCCACCCGGCGCTCGATCGCCTCTGGGGGCCTGCCGTCGGCGGCCAGGTCGGCGCGCCACCGGTCCTTCATCCGGTCCAGCAGCCGCAGCCGCGTGGCCGGGGTGCGCAACCACGCGAACCGCACCGGCCGGGTGTGGTGGGGGGCAGGTGCGGTCAGCGCCTCGGCGACGGCGGACTCGACGAGCTCGGGCGGCACCGGCCGGTCGGCGAAGGAGCGCACCGACCTGCGCAGCAGCTGGGCCTGCCGGCGACCCAGCTCGAGCGCCTCGGCGGTGCCCAGCCAGAACAGGTCTTCGGTGCCCGGCCGCACCAGGTCCCGGGCCGTCGAGCCGTCGTCGGTCACGTGCAGGCCGCGCACCACGGCCACCGGCATCGCGGTCAGTTTGCCCTTGACCAGGTCGGCGGCGGCCGCGACCTCGTCGGCGACCGCGACCTCGGTGACCAGCAGCTCGTTGCCGTGGCCGTCGACGGCGCCCGAATAGTTGTGCAGCACGGCCAGACCGGCCGCGCCGATCGCCGCGTCGGTCTGGCCGTTGCGCCAGGCCCGGCCCATCGTGTCGGTGACGACCACCGCGACCTGCACGCCGAGGTGTCCCCGCAGGCCCGCGCGCAGGGCCGCGGCGCTGGCGTCGGGGTCGACGGGCAGCAGCGCGAGTTCGTCGCGGCCGACGTTGGACCCGTCCACGCCGGCGGCGGCCTGGACCAGGCCCAGCCGGCTCTCGGTGATCAGGGTGCGGCCCTTGCGTGCCAGCACGCGCACCGCCTCGTCGTCGACGAGCCGGCGCCGCAGCCGGTCCCGTTCCTCGGCGTCCCGCGGCGCCGGCACCAGGCGGCCCTCGCACTTGGACACCGCCTTGCTGGTCACCACCACCACGTCGCCGTCGCGCAGCCAGGGCGCGGCCGCGGCGAGGGCCGCGGCCAGGTCGTCACCCGGGCGGAACTCGGGGAGCCCGGGCACTGGCAGGATCTCGACCGCGGCCGCGGTGCCGTGCTCGCCGACGCCCGGCCCGCTCACGCGCGCACGCCCGCGAGGTCCAGCCCGGCGGCGACCATGGCGGCCGTGGCCCGCGGGTCGGTCATCACCAGCGGCACGGGACGCACCGCGACCCCCTCGACGAGCGCCTCGTCGCCGTCGTGCACCAGCCAGCAGTCCAGGATCCCGGTGCCGGCGCGCGCCCCGTAGTGGCGGCCCACCGCCTCGGCGGTGGACTCGACCCCGATCACGGACAGGCAGGCATCGGCCATGCCGCGCAACGGCTTTCCGCCGATGATCGGTGAGTAGCCGACGACCGGGGCGGTGGCGGCCCGCAGCGCACCCCGGATGCCGGGGACCGCCAGGATGGCGCCGATGCTGACCACCGGGTTGGACGGTGCCAGCAGGATGACGTCCGCCTCCGCGATGGCTGCTACGGCTTCGGTTGTGGCGCTTGCCTTTTCGGCGCCGACGAACGCGAAGCTGTGGGTCGGCACCTGGGCGCGGTAGCGCACCCACCACTCCTGGAAATGGATCGCGCGCCGGCTGTCGTCGGCCGGGTCAGTGATCACCACGTGGGTCTCGCACCGATCGTCGCTGACCGGCAGCAGCCGGGCGCCCGGTTGCCAGCGGTCGCACAGCGCCGCGGTGATCTGCGTCAGCGGGTAGCCGGCGCCCAGCATCTGGGTGCGCACCAGATGGGTGCCCAGGTCGCGGTCGCCCAGCATGAACCAGTCCGGCTGCACGCCATAGCGCGCCAATTCGTCTTTGGCGTGCCAGGTTTCGTCGCGGTGCCCCCACCCGCGCTCCGGGTCCACCCCACCGCCTAAGGTGTACATGCAGGTGTCCAGATCCGGGCACACGCGCACCCCGTGGATCCAGGCGTCGTCGCCGATGTTGACGACGGCGGTCAGTTCGTGGTCGTCGGGCGATTGCCCCGGCGCCCGGAATTGGCCCAGCCCGAGCAACTGCTGGACTCCCAGCAGGAAGCGGGCGCCGCCGACCCCGCCGACCAGAACGGTGACCTTCACAGGGCACGACAGTACCGGCCGGTCACGGTCCGGTGGCGGGCCGGGACGCGGGGCCGGAAACGGTTGTGACAGTTGTGATCGACACGCCGGGGGGCCAAAACAACAGAAACGCCGAAATTTCGTCACGAGATGGTATGGAAACGCCGTCTAACGCTTGACCGGGCACATCAACCCGTGTCTAATCACAACAGTGTCATTTCCCGGTTGGCCGGCCGTTTCCGGTGTCGCAGACCGAGATTCGATCACTTGTTCGAATGTTCGAATTGTCTGTACATCAGAACAAATTGTCTGTACATCAGAACAGTGGGAACCCTTACTCTTTCAATCAGCCTGAGGAGGCGGAAACGCATGTCCTACGAAC
>NZ_JBYCLG010000132.1:0-3306 GCF_057473785.1 Mycobacterium sp. TH-M103 | reverse complement strand
CGCCCTGGCCGTGCTGGTCGAACAGATGCGCCGCGAGGGCTTCGAGCTCACGGTCGGCAAGCCGCAAGTGGTCACCAGAACGATCGACGGCAAGCTGCACGAGCCGTTCGAGGCGATGACGATCGACTGCCCCGAGGAGTTCGTCGGCGCGATCACCCAATTGATGGCGGGCCGCAAGGGCCGCATGGAGGACATGACCAACCACGCGGCCGGCTGGGTCCGGATGGACTTCATCGTGCCCAGCCGCGGCCTGATCGGCTTTCGCACCGACTTCCTCACCATCACCCGCGGCACCGGGATCGCCAACGCCGTGTTCGACGGTTACCGGCCGTGGGCGGGCGACATCCGCGCCCGCCACACCGGTTCCCTGGTCTCGGACCGTTCCGGCACCATCACGCCGTTCGCGATGATCCAACTCGCCGACCGTGGCCAGTTCTTCGTCGAACCCGGCCAAGACACCTACGAGGGCATGGTCGTCGGAATCAACCCGCGCGCTGAGGATCTCGACGTCAACGTCACCCGGGAAAAGAAACTCACCAACATGCGGTCGTCGACCGCCGACGTCATCGAGACCCTGGCCAGGCCGCTCGAGCTGGACCTCGAACAAGCCATGGAGTTCTGCGCGCACGACGAATGCGTCGAGGTGACCCCGGAGATCGTGCGCGTCCGCAAGGTCGAGCTGGACGCGACGGCCCGGGCCCGCAGCCGGGCGCGGGCCAAGGCCCGGGGTTAGGTCGTTGGGCCCTTGCGCCCGCGGGCGTGACGCCGTTGCCAAATCCGGCCCGGATTTCGGCGACGGCGCTCCGCTCGCCGAGCGTGCCGCGGCCGGTGCGCCCGATACCCTGATCGGCGTGCCGAGACGAGTTCGCCGCCTGCTCACCACCGTCGGCGTCGTCGTCGCGCTGGCCGGGCTGGCGCCGGCCGCGTGCACCGTCAAGCCTCCGCCGGCGCCGCAGAGCACCGACACGCCGCACAACTCGCCGCCGCCGCCGCAACGGGTCACGCAGATCATCATGGGCATCGACTCGATCGGCGCCGGATTCAACCCCCACCTGTTGTCGGACCTCTCGCCGGTGAACGCGGCGATCAGCGCGCTGGTGCTGCCCAGTGCGTTCCGGCCGGTGCCCGACACCAGCACGCCGACCGGGTCGCGCTGGGAGATGGATCCGACGCTGCTGGTGTCCGCGGAGGTGACCGCCCAGAACCCGTTCACCGTGACCTACAAGATCCGTCCCGAGGCGCAGTGGACGGACAACGCCCCGATCGCGGCCGACGACTTCTGGTACCTGTGGCGTCAGATGGTCAGCCAGCCCGGCGTGGTGGATCCGGCCGGCTACGACATGATCACCGGCGTGCAGTCGCTCGAGGGCGGCAAGCAGGCGGTGGTCACCTTCGCGCAGCCGTATCCGGCCTGGCGGGAGCTGTTCACCAACATCGTGCCCGCGCACATCGTCAAGGACGTGCCGGGCGGCTTCGCGGCCGGGCTGGCCCGGGCGCTGCCCGTCACCGGGGGCCAGTTCCGGGTGGAGAACATCGACCCGCAGCGCGACGAGATCCTGATCGCCCGCAACGACCGGTACTGGGGGCCGCCGGCCAAGCCCGCGCTCATCCTGTTCCGGCGTGCCGGCGCCCCGGCGGCACTGGCCGATTCGATGCGCAACGGCGACACACAGGTCGCCCAGGTGCACGGCGGGTCCGCGGCGTTCGCGCAGCTGTCGGCGATCCCCGACGTGCGGACCGCCCGGATCGTGACACCGCGGGTCATGCAGCTCACGCTGCGCGCGAACGAACCCAAACTGGCCGACACCCAGGTCCGCAAGGCGATTCTGGGATTGCTCGACGTCGACCTGCTCGCGGCCGTGGGCGCCGGCAGCGACAACACCGTCACGCTGGACCAGGCGCAGATCCGCTCGCCCAGCGATCCCGGCTACGAGCCGACCGCGCCCCCGGCGATGACCACCACCGCGGCGCTGGGCTTGCTCACCGCCGCCGGGTTCGACGTCGAGAGCAACGGGCCGGTTTCGGAGGCGTCTTCCGTGCCCGCGTCGACGCCGGCCAGCACCGGACCGCCGGAAGTCGTCCGCGGCCGCATCAGCAGGGACGGCCACCAGTTGTCGCTCGTCATCGGAGTGGCGGCCAACGACCCGACGGCCGTCGCGGTGGCCAACACGGCCGCCGACCAGCTGCGCAACGTGGGCATCGCCGCGACGGTGCTGGCGCTGGATCCGGTGACGCTCTACCGAGACGCGCTCAACGACAACCGGGTCGACGCGGTCGTGGGCTGGCGCCAGGCGGGCGGCAACCTGGCGACGCTGCTGGAGTCGCGGTACGGCTGCCCGGCGCTGCAGTCGACGCAGATTCCGGCTCCCGCCGCCCCGACGAACCCGGCGGCCCGCGCGACGCCGTCCGGCGGGGCCGGTCCCAGGTCGACGGCGCCGCCGCCGAGCCCGGCACCGGAGCCAGGGGCGCTGGTGCAGGCGCCGTCGAACCTCACCGGCATCTGCGATCCCAGCATCCAGTCGAACATCGACGCCGCCCTCAACGGCACCAAGAACATCAACGACGTGATCACCGCCGTCGAGCCACGCCTGTGGAACATGGCAACGGTGCTGCCGATCCTGCAGGACACCACCATCGTCGCGGCCGGCCCCAGCGTGCAGAACGTCAGCCTCTCGGGGGCGGTGCCGGTGGGCATCGTCGGCGACGCTGGCCAGTGGGTGAAGACCGGGCCCTAGTCCCAAGGCCTAGTCGTCCTACGGCGGTCCGGCGCCGGCCCCGTCGCGGCAACAGCGGAAAACGAAGGTTTCCGGATAAAAGCCTGCATCGTGCGCGGGGGCGATATCATTTGGCCGTCCAAGGCTTGATGTCCGGGTCTTGGGGGGACGGCCATCATGCCACGCCTTCAGAAAGGTGCACGATGTCGTTCCTGACCGCTACGCCGGACATGGTATCTGCAGCCGCGTCGAACCTGGCGGGTATCGGGTCCACGCTGAACGAGGCCAACTCCGCGGCGGCGGCGGCAACGACCGGGGTGATGCCGCCGGCCCTCGACGAGGTATCGGCGACCGTCGCCTCCATGTTCGGGGCCCACGGCCAGGCGTACCAGGCGCTCAGCGCGCAGGCGGCGCAGTTCCATGCCCAGTTCGTGCAGGCACTGACCGCGGGGGCGAACGCGTACGCCGGCGCCGAGGCCAGCGCCGTCCAGGCGATGTAGGGTACGGATCCTGAGCCCGCGCAGGCGGTGTCGGCGGCGACGTCGGTGAGCGCAACGCAGATCCGCTCTAACACCGGCCTGATCACCCACCA
>NZ_JBYCLG010000131.1:0-12486 GCF_057473785.1 Mycobacterium sp. TH-M103 | reverse complement strand
GGCGGGTGATGCGCCGCAGTTCGAAAGCCAGTGCCTCGTTGTCGATGTCGGCGACGAGCGGATGCACGACCCCGACGGCGATGGCGCCCGACAGCATCGCCGCCAGGACCCGGCCATCGGCACCGGGATCTCCGGCGAGCACCCGGTAGAGACGCTCGATGAAACGCTGGAACGGTTGGTGATCGGCGAGTAGCCGGACGATGACGGGATCGAACTGCAAGGTGCTGGCCGCACCGCGGCGTTCGACGGCCAGGTCGATGACCCGGTCCAGCAACAACTCTCGCGCCCGCGGCAGGTGATCTTCGGCCTCGGCGGCCTCCAGCGCTTCCTCGAGGCCGCCGAGCTCGCGCTCGGTGAGCGCGATGACGATCTGTTCTTTGGTCTTGAACTGGTGGTAGACGGCCGCTTTGGTGACCCCGATCGCGTCGGCGATCATCTGCAACGAGGTTCCCCCCACGCCGTGCTCGGCGATCAGTTTCAGTGCCGCGTCCATCACGCGCGTCTGGGCGGGACTGCGCGTGATGGAGCGCAGCCGGGGGGCGGGGGGCGAGGAAACCACACGACGAGACTAGCCGAACGGCTATTGACGCCTGACTAGCCGATCGGCTAGCTTCGCGACTAGCCGGGCGCGGCCCGGTGTCTGGGGTGCCGGAGGGAGTCAGGCGATGTCCGACATCGGCGGGAGTCATCCGCAAGGCCGGCCGTCTCCGTCAATCCCCCTGCGGCGCGTCGACGGCGAGTTGATCCTGCTGTGGACGCTGCCCGTCGTGGTGGTCATCTGGGTGGCCGCCTTCTTCCTGTTCCCGGGCTTCGACCCGCCGATGTCGCCGACGATGACCGCCGAGCAGGTCGCCGCGTTCTACCGCGATCCGGCCCACCTGCCCGAGATCCGCTACAGCATGATCCTGTTCAACTGGTTCGGCGTGTGCCTCATCCCGATGCTGACGCTGATCGTGATGCAGGTCCGCAGGATGGCGCATCGCACGCCGATCTTCTCCTACGCATTGCTGGGGTGCGTGGCCGGCGGTCCCACCCTTTTCCTCGTCGCCGACGTCTGCTGGCTGCTGGCCGCCTTCCGGCCGGAACGAAGCCCCGAGCTAACGGAGCTGTTGAACGACTTCGGCTGGATCACGTTCACCATTCTGGTCCCCTTCCTGATCGGGCAGAGCGTGATCCTCGCCCTGGCAATATATTTCGATGACCAGCCGTGCCCGATATTCAACCGCTGGGTGGCGCGCTTCAACCTGGCCGTGGCGGCCGCGTTGGTGCCTGCGTCCTTCGCCGGCCTGTCGTTGTCCGGTCCGTTGGCGTGGGACGGCGCGTTGTCATTCTGGCTGAAGAACATCGCTATCGCCGTGTGGCTCGTCGTCATGGGGGTCGTCGTGGGCCGGGCCGTCTATCGCGAGCGCGCCGACCACCGCCGCGACGGCGCGGAACTGGTCGGCGTATGAGCGCGACGACGACACACCAGGGGCCGCCGCCGACGCCGCCCGCCGGCCCGCTGCTTCGACGCATCGCCTGGCAGTGCCGGCACCATCCCAAGCGCGAGTTGTGGCTGGCCTGGGGCACACTCGTCGTCTTCTACAGCCTGTTCTTCCCGATTTTCTTCGTGGTGACCCGGGTGCAGCCACCGCCGCAGCCCGCCTGGGACCTCGCGACGCAGGTGCACTGGTTTCACGAACGCCACCTCGGGATACCCGTCGGCTTCGGCATCATCTTCGCGGTCGGCGGCATGATCGCCGTGAACAACGCCCTCATCGCCTACTCGATGCGGCGCATGTCGGTCAGCGCGGTGTTCGCGTACTCCTACCTGATCATCTACTCGCTCAGTGCGATTCCCGGCATGCTGTTGCTCAACATCGCGCTGATCGTCGGCACGCTGCGACCAGAGCGCGACCCCCGGGCGATCGGCTGGCTCTACGACTTCGCCTTCCTGTCCTTCGACGGGACCATGGGGGTCTTCCTGATCGGCTCGCTGATCTGGCTGCTCGCAATCCTGCTCGACACGAATCGGGTCTTTCCCAAGTGGTTTGGCTACCTCAACCTGTGCAACGCGCTCACCGAGGTCGTGGTGGCACCGTGCTGGATCTTCCGGCGGGGCGTGCTGGCGTGGAACGGTCAGATCGCCTGGTGGCTGAACGTGGTCGTGTTCGGCATCTATACCGGTGTCTTCATCTTCATGCTCATGCGCATGATCCAGCGTGAGGACTTCGGTGCCGGGACCCTCCCGGAACTCGCGGCCGCGCGATGACACACGTGGCCGAGAAGACCGAACGCGCCGGGGCCGTACCCGGCCAGCCCGACATGTGGGCCTTCGTTCTGTTCGAAACCTTGATATTCACAGCGTATTTCGGATTCTACCTGTTCTACCGCGGCCGGAACGCGCAGCTGTTCCTGCACTCGCAGGCGCAGCTCGACCTGCGCATCGGGGTCTTCAACACGCTGGTCTTGTTGCTGAGCTCCTGGTCGGTGGCGCGCTGTGTGCAGTCGTCTCGGGTCGGCGCCTACCGGGCGGCCCTCAGGGATGTTTTCCTCACGGCCGGATTCGCCGCCGTTTTCCTGTTTTTCAAGGTCTTCGAGTGGGCCCGGTTGGTCCGCATGGGAAACGGCCTGGACAGCAACGACTTCTTCACCTACTACTTCTTTCTCACCGGCATCCATTTCGTGCACCTGCTGATCGGGTTCGTGGTGCTCGGTGTTGTCGCGTACCAGCTTTGGAGTCCGGCGCGGCGATCGCAGGAGCTTGTCGAGACGTGCGCGACGTACTGGCACACGGTCGACTATCTGTGGGTGCTCATCTTTGCATTGCTGTACGTGGTGAGGTGACGGTGCTCAAAGTCAACAAGCGGCTGTTGGGGGTCTGGGTCGTGCTGGCGTCGTTGACGCTGGGCTATCTGGCGATCGACCACGCGGATTCGCTGAAACCCAGCGCGTTGGTCACGTCCAGCGTCATCGTGATCGCGCTCATCAAGGTGCGCATCATCTTTCGGGAGTTCATGGAAGTCAGGCTGGCTCCCGCCCTGCTGTGCCGACTGACCGATACCTGGGTGATTCTCATCGGGGCGAGCCTGCTGGGCACCTATTTCGCGGGCATGACGAGCCGGTAGTCACCGGATCGCGCTTCGGTGCGGCCGCCGTGGCCGGTGTGTGGCGCCTGCGCAATGCACATCAGGAGCACTGTTGCCTATGTCACTTTTCAATAATGATCGACAGATGTTTTTGTGGCGTCTTCTGGGGTGTTTTGTGCACGCACGTCGAATTGCGTCGTAATCTACCCGATACGTCGAACCCCTTGACATGTAGGTGGCGCCATGACGTTTGTGATCGCAGCACCGGAGATTCTGGCAACAGCGGCCTCGGACGTGGTCGGTATCGATTCGACGCTGAGCGCGGCGAATTCGCTGGCGGCGGTGCCAATCACCACATTGATACCCGCCGCCGGTGATGAGGTGTCGGCGGCGGTTGCATCATTGTTTTCCGGCCACGCGCAGATGTACCAATCGCTGCTTGCTCGTGCCCAGGTCTTCCACCAGCAGTTCGCGCAGGCACTGAATAGCGCGGGAATTGCCTACGCGGCCGCCGAGGCGGCCACAGCCACCTCGCTGCAGAATCTGGACCGCACCGTTGTGGGCCTGATCAACGGGTCGTCGAGTATGTTGCTGGGCCGTCCCCTCATCGGCAATGGCGCCCATGGGCCGGGGAACGCGGATACCGGCAGGTCTGCCGCGGTTTCGTCCGGCGGTGGCGGGGCTGGCAGCGGAACCGGCGCCACGGGGGCCGGTCTTTCCAGCGCAGGCTCCGGCAACGCTGCCACCGGTGGCAATGCCGGCGCGACGGGCGGTAGCAGCGCTACCAGCGCAGTCAGCAGTGTCAGCGGCGCCAGCCTCAGTGGCACCGGTAGCGGCGGGGCTACGACGACCTATGCGGTGACGTCGCATTGGGGCAACGGTTTCATCGCGAATTACACGATCACCAATTCCGGCACAACTCCGTTGACCAACTGGCAGCTCCAATTCAATCTGCCTGCAAACGAATCCGTCACGAATCTGTGGAACGGGCAGCTTACGCAGTCCGGCAGCCAATACACCGTCAGCCCGGTGTCCTGGACGCAAAGCATTGCGCCAGGCCATTCGGTCACCATCGGCTTCCAGGCCACCCAGAACGGTGCATATTCGGCACCGACGCATGTTCTGCTCAACGGACATTCGATCAGCGGCGCTGGCACGGGTACGGGTACGGGGACGGGGACGGGGACGGGGACGGGGACTGGCACGGGGACGGGGACTGGCACGGGGACGGGTACCGGGACGGGGACGGGTACGGGTACTGGCACGGGGACGGGGACGGGGACGGGGACTGGCACGGGGACGGGGACTGGCACGGGGACGGGGACTGGCACGGGGACGGGTACCGGGACGGGTACGGGGACCGGTACGGGGACGGGGACCGGTACGGGTACGGGTACGGGTACCGGGACGGGCACCGGCACCGGCACGGGTAGCGGAACCGGCGGCGGCAGCGCCAGCGGGGTAGAGGCGACATACAAGGTGACGTCCCAGTGGAACAACGGCTTCGTTGCCGATTACACGATCACCAATACGGGTTCGACTCCACTGACCAACTGGCAGGCCCAATTCAACCTGCCCGCAAACGAATCCATCACCAGCGCCTGGAACGCGCAGGTCGCCCAGTCCGGCACTCAGTACACCCTGACACCCGAGTCGTGGGACCATTCGATCGCAGCGGGCGGTTCGGTCACGGTTGGCTTCCAAGTCGCGCACACCGGCAGTTACTCACCGCCCACCCATTTGCTGGTCAACGGGCAATCGGTCAGTGGCGGCGCTACCGGCACCGGCACCGGCACCGGTACGGGTACGGGAACGGGCACCGGTACGGGGACCGGCACCGGTACGGGTACGGGAACGGGCACAGGTACGGGGACCGGCACCGGTACGGGTACGGGAACGGGAACGGGCACAGGTACCGGTACCGGCGGGGCGTCGTCGCAGGAGTACAACCCCTATGTCGACGTGACGCTCTGGCCCGGGCCCAATGGGTACAACTTCGCGAACGCCGCCAATGCGGGAATCAAGGACGTCACGCTCGCCTTCATCACCGCCGATGCCTCGGGTCACCCGGCCTGGGGCGGCTACGGCGCGTACGACGTCACCGGCGGTTCCCAAATCTCATACATCAACAACCAGATCGCGGACATGCACAGCGTGGGCATCACCGGGACGATCTCCTTCGGCGGCGCGGCCGGCACCAGCCTCGCCGTGTACGCGGCATCGAACCATCAAAGCGCCGCCCAGCTGGCCCAGGACTACGAGCAGGTGGTGAACACCTACAAGATCTACAACGTCGACTATGACGTCGAAGGTGCTGTGCAAGGCAATAATTCGGCGCTCACCTTGCAGTCGCAGGCGATCAGCATCATGCAGCAGCAGGAGGCGTCCAACGGCACGCCCGTCACCGTCTCGTACACGCTTCCGGTGCTGCCGTCGGGTCTGGTCGCGGGAACCAACGGAGGCATCAACGTCCTCAACTTCGCCAACACCAATGGCGTGGACGTCTCCCGGGTCAACATCATGGCCATGGATTACTACGACCCGTCGGTCACCAACATGGGCACGGCCGCAATCGACGCGGCGACGGCCACCCACAGCCAGTTGATGGCGATGTACCCGTCGCTGTCCAGCCAGCAGGCGTGGCATATGCTCGGAGTGACACCGCTAATCGGAATCAACGACGACCCGAGCGAAATCTTCACCCTTGCCAACGCGCAACAGCTGACCACTTTCTCTCAGCAGCACGGGATCGGCGAGCTGTCCATGTGGGAGCTTCCCCGCGACCTCACGGGCACGTTGGGCGCCGCAGACGCCACCACCGGTAGTGGAATTGCGCAGACGCCCTTCGAGTTCTCCCAGATCTTCGAGCAGATCGCCAGCCCACCCCAGACGTGATGTGCGGCCGGAGCGGTTGAAGCTCCAATTCTACTGCCGTGCTTAGCCGTTCGGCGTGAATGTGAGGTACAGCTCGCTGAGCCCTCGCAGGATGTAGGTCGGCTCGTAGGTGTATCGCCGGTCGTCGGCCGGGCCGTGCTTGACCTCGTTGATCTCGATGTCGGCCATGCGGTCCAGGATGCGTTCGATCGACACGCGGCCCTCCACGCGGGCGAGCGGCCCACCCGGGCACGAGTGCACGCCGCGCGCGAACGCCATGTGCTCGCGCACATTCTTGCGATCGATGCGGAACTCGTGCGGATCCTCGAACCGGCGCGGGTCGCGGTTGGCCGCACCGGGTAGCACCATCACGACGGTGCCCGCGGGAATGTCGACCCCACCGATCCGGGTGGCCTTGCGGGCCAGTCGCGAGTCGCTTTTGACCGGGCTCTCCATGCGCAGCGACTCCTCGATGAACCCGGGGATCAGGCTGCGGTCATCGCGCAGCTGCTGCTGGATGTCCGGCCGGTCGCCGAGTACCTGGAGCGCGGCGCTGAGCAGCTTGGCGGTGGTTTCCTGCCCGGCGGCGAACAGAAACGTGGCCGAGCGGACCACCTCGATCACCGGCGGCGTCGAACCGTCGGGATACTTGGCCGACGCCAGGGAGGTCAGCACGTCGTTGCGGGGCTCGCGGCGACGTTCCTCGACATACGAGCAGAACTTGTCGTCGAGCCACTCCAGCGGGTTGACGCCGACCGACTCGTGGTCCAGCGCGCCGACTCGCGCCTCGGGACGCTCGGCGCCCAGGACGACACGGAACTCCTTGTGGTCGTCCTCCGGCACGCCGAGGAGGTCGGCGATCACCAAGGTGGCGAACGGCTTTGAATACTCGGCGATGAACTCGCACTCGCCGTTGTGCAGGAACTCGTCGAGCTGGCGGTCGGCGAGGCGCCACATGAACTCCTCGTTCTGCTTCAGCCGGCTCGGCGTCAGCAGCTTGCTCAGCACGGACCGGGCCTTGGTGTGGTCCGGCGGGTCCATCGTGACCATGTGCTCGTTCATCGGAAAATAGCTGCGGTGCGCGTCGATCTGGGCGCTGATGTCGTCGCCCTCCGGCGTGAACGGCAGCGGGGGAAACGGCCCGCCGAGCGCGACGATATTCGAGAACGTCTCGGGGTCCTTGTAGATCTCGGTGGCTTCGTCGTAGCCGGTGACGGCGACGACCCCGTAGTGCGGCAGCCTCAGCACCGGGTTCTGGCTGCGCAGGTAGTCGAAATAGGGGTGCGGGTCGGGGACCAGGGAGGGATCCGCGAAGAAGTCGATCGTGTCGAAATTGCTCATGTCGTGCATCCCTCCAAAGCCGCCGTCGGCCCTAATGACTGCTCGGCGGCGAGACTCCGCGCCGCCCCGGTCCGATATCCACGAAGTGCTGAGCACTTGCTTAGCATGGCGGTAATGTCGGGGTCAAGATCACCGCAGCGCGCCACGATACGATCCGTGGGGTTGGCAAGGGAGCGCGAAGAGTACGGAGCACGGGCATGACGACTTCTTCCGCGGCTCGCAGGATCGGGGCGCCGGACGCCAAGAACCGCGGGCTGCTGCTCGACGCGGCCGAGCAGCTGATGCTCGAAGAGGGCTACGCCGCCGTCACCTCTCGCCGCCTGGCCAACAAGGCGGGGCTCAAACCCCAGCTGGTGCACTACTACTTCCGCACCATGGAGGACCTGTTCCTCGAGGTCTTCCGCCGCCGCGCCGAAGAGGGCCTTCAGGTGCAGGCCCACCTGCTGCAGTCGGCGCAGCCGTTGTGGGCGTTGTGGAGGTTTGGCACGGACCCCGCGTTCACCCGCATCTCGATGGAGTTCATGGCGCTGGCCAACCACCGAAAGGAGATGCGCGCCGAGATCGCTTACTACGCCGAACGTTTCCGGGAGGAACAACGCCAGGCGGTCACGGCGGCGCTGCAGCGATACGAGGTGAAAAGCCAGGATGTGCCGCCGGTGGTGTGGACCGTGCTGATGACCAGCCTGTCCCGATTTCTCGTGCTCGAGCAGGCCATCGGCATGTCCGGTGGCCACGCCGAAACCGTGGAAGTGGTCGAAGACCACCTGCGCCGCCTGGAGGGGGAGCCGCAGCCGATCCCGGATATGCCCCAGGCCTGGGTGGTTCACCAGGTGCGCAACGAACAGAGCGCGCCCTTGGGGCCGAGTTTGGACACCACGACCTTGCCATCCACCGACAGGTCGCACTGAATTCCGCCGGCCGCCAACGGTTCGCGACCGGTGGTGACGGTCACCATCGCCCACTGATCGGGGTTGAGCAGGCTCACCGGCTGAACCCACGGCTTATCGGGACCGACATCCGCGTGCACCTGCGGGGTGAACGTGTACGGGTTGTGGCTGTAGTCGGCGAAGACGGTGGGGTCCTGGTCCTGGTAGAAGATGTCGACATGGGCGGGGGTTCTGGACGAGACCACGTACACGACCTGATGCCAGACCGGGTCGGCGTGAGCACGTCCCGTGCTTGTCGCCAAACCTGTCCCGGCCACCAACACCGCCGCACCCGAGGCCAACAGTTTCCCTATGGTGCTCATGTCGCTCCTCCGGGCGCCGTGCGCGGACTGCCGGTGCGGTTCATCACCCGCTCTGCGGCCTGCCAGTGGGCGTCGCCGACCCACAGCCGTGCAAAGGATGCTATCGCCTCATCGGGCGAAACTCCGCCGATTACCCGCTTTATCTCGGTCGCCGGGCGGTTGGCCAACGACCTGGCGACCGAGCGCCATCCCACCTCGAAAGAGGAGCGGGGCACCACCACGTCCACCAAGCCCATTCGCTCGGCCTCGGCGGCGTCCAGCGTCCGCCCGGTGCCCGCCAGCAGCAGCGCCTTGCTCTTTCCAACGAGGGCGGCCAGCCTTTCCGCGCCGCCCCAGGCCGGCATGATCTTCAGCGCGACCTGGTTGAAGGCGATCTTGATGTCGTCGGCCGCCACCCGGATATCGGCGGCGACCGCGACCTCGGCGCCGCCACCGAAGGCGTGGCCGTTCAGCGCCGCGACGACCGGCGCCGGAAAACTCGCCAGCTGATCACAGACCGAGCGCATCCTCCTGGCCATCGCCGCGGCGTCCTCTTCGGTGCGCAAGGCACTCAATTCCTTGAGGTCACCGCCCGATACGAAGGCCCGATCGCCGGCGCCCCTGATCACCAGTGCCTGAGCGCCCGCCGCCGCGGCGAGCGCTTTTTCCAGCTGCTCCATGGTGTCGAGCGCGATGGCGTTGCGCGCATGCGGGCGGTCGATGGTGAGCACCGCCAACCCGTCGTCGAACTCCAAGTCCACCATGCGTGATTGCTCCCTGGGTGCGAGGACGCGACATTGGCATTCTCTTGCGCGGAGAATAACATCACCGCTGCAGGCCAGGACTTGTCGTCGAGGATCGAGGTGGCTTCGTGCGCAATCGGAGCGCGGTGGTGGTGGCCGTAGTGCTGGCGGTGGCAGGGCTCGGCGCCTGCACCGCGCGTCCGCGGACGCCCCTCTCCGGGTCGGCGTCGGTGACCGTCGACGGCAAGGACGCGAAGATTCCCGTGGTCAAATGCCATCAGCAGGAGTGGTACCGGACGATCGAGATCGGCGGCGACTTCGCCGGGGCCAAGATCGTCGTCGACGAACATGCGCAGCCGCTCACCACGACGTCGGTGCGCATCCAGAACGTGGGCGGCTTCACCGGCATGTACTCCCAGGGCGACGGGGGCAGCGCCGACATGAGCTTCAGCGGTGACAGGTTCACGATCACCGGCACCGCCAACGGGTTCAAGACCGACAAACCGAACGAACCGGCATCCGCCGTGTTCAAGATCGTCGCGACCTGCTGACCGCCGCCGTCGCCGACCCGTCGAGGGGTCGCCGTTGCGGTGCGGCAACTGAGAGAATAGTATTCTCACGAATCAAGAAGGAGGATTCCATGGGGCAACTGTCGCATCGGGAGGACGTCCCGTTTCCGATTTTTGACGCGGACAACCATCTCTACGAGCCGCCGGAAGCGCTGACCAAGTTCCTGCCCAAGGAGTACAAGGACTTCGTCCAGTACGTGCAGGTCAACGGGCGCACCAAGATCGCGATCCGCGGCCACATCAGCAACTACATCCCCAACCCGACCTTCGAGGTCGTCGCCCGGCCGGGCGCCTGGGAGGAGTACTTCAAGTACGGCAACCCGGAGGGCAAGAGCAAGCGCGAGCTGTTCGGTGAGCCGATGCGGGCGATCCCGGCCTTCTTCGAGCCCGGCCCGCGCCTGGAGAAGATGAACGAGCTGGGCCTGGACCGCACCCTGATGTTCCCGACACTGGCCAGCCTGATCGAGGAGCGGTTGCGCGACGACCCGGTCGCCATCCACGTCCTGATCCACGCGCTGAACCAGTGGCTCGACGAGGTCTGGGGATTCAACTACCAGAACCGCATCTTCACCACCCCGGTGATCACCCTCCCGATCGTCGAGAAAGCGATCGAGGAGCTGGAGTGGGCGGTCAAGCGCGGTGCCCGCTGCATCCTGGTCCGCCCGGCTCCCGTCCCCGGTTTCCGTGGGCCCCGGTCGTTCGCGGTGCCCGAGTTCGACCCGTTCTGGGAGCGGGTCGTCGAGCACGACGTGCTGGTTGGCATGCACTCCAGTGACAGCGGCTACTCCCGCTACACCTCCGAGTGGGACGGCGCCGAGCAGGAGATGCTGCCGTTCCAGACCAACGCGATGGGCATCCTCAACGAGTGGCGGCCGATCCAGGACTCGGTGGGGTCGTGGGTCATCCACGGGGCGCTCTACCGCCACCCGAAGCTGAAGGTCGCCATCGTCGAGGCCGGTTCGAA
Organism: Mycobacterium sp. TH-M103; assembly: GCF_057473785.1. Lineage (NCBI taxonomy): Bacteria > Bacillati > Actinomycetota > Actinomycetes > Mycobacteriales > Mycobacteriaceae > Mycobacterium > Mycobacterium sp. TH-M103. Next base: position 1,699 of record NZ_JBYCLG010000131.1, on the reverse strand, counting down.
GTGGATGAACCCGCTGCTGGACGGCCTGGCCGAGGTCTTCCGGAAGGCCCCGGAAGCCTTCCCGAGCGATCCCGTCGAGATGGTCAAGAGCCGGATCCACGTCAGTCCGTTCTTCGAGGACGGCATCGACGATCTGGTCAACCTCGTCGGGGTGAATCAGGTCCTGTACGGCTCGGACTGGCCGCACCCCGAAGGGCTGGCGGAGCCGACCTACTACGTCAACGCGCTGTCGCACCTGTCCGTGGAGGATCAGGCAAAGATCATGGGCGGCAACCTCGCTCGTCTCGTATCGGTGTGAGACCGGCCGCGACGACGTGGCAGACCATCCCCGAGATGGTCTTGAGCGCGGCGGACCGGTTCGGCGACGCGGAAGCGGTCGTCGACGGTCCGCTGCGCCTCACCTTCGCCGAGGTCGTCGAGCGAATACGCCGGGCCGCGGGCGCGTTCGCCGACCTCGGCATCGGCAAGGGTGAGCGGGTCGCCATCTGGGCCCCCAACTCCGCGGAGTGGATCGTCGCGGCGTTCGGACTGCTCACCGCCGGCGGGGTGCTCGTCCCGGTCAACACGCGATTCAAAACCGAAGAGGCGGGCGACGTCATCGTCCGCAGCGGGGCGAAGGCCGTGCTGGTGCAGAAGGGATTCCTGGGCCAGGACTACACGGCGCCGGCGGGCACGCCGGTCATCGACCTGAAATCCGACTTCCTTTCCAGCGGTTCACCGTTCCAGCGTGATGTCAGCGGCACCGACACCGCCGACATCATCTTCACCTCGGGCACGACCGGACGCCCCAAGGGCGCGATGATGAATCATCGGCAGACGCTGCGGATGTACGAGGAGTGGGCCACCCTGGCCGATCTGCGCGAGGGCGACCGTTACCTGCAGATCAACCCCTACTTCCACACGTTCGGTCTGAAGGCGGGACTCATCACGTCCTTCCTGCGCGGGGCGACGATGCTGCCGGTCGCGGTCTTCGGCGTCGACACCGTGGTGGATATCGTTGAGCGCGAACGCATAACGATGCTGCCCGGCCCGCCGACGTTGTACCATTCGTTGCTGACCGTGCGCGACAAGGACCGCCTGTCGACGCTGCGGGCCGGCGTGACCGGCGCCGCCGACATCCCCGTCGAACTGGTCCGCCGCATCCACGGCGAACTGCCCTTCCAGACGCTGATGACCGGCTACGGGCTGACCGAGGCCGGCAATGTCACCCTGTCCCGGCCCGGTGACTCCTTCGAGGATGTGGCCACCACCGCGGGCCTGCCGTGCGAGGGGGTCGAGGTGCGCGTCGCCGATGACGGCGAGGTGCTGGTGCGCGGCTACGGCGTGATGCAGGGCTATCTCGACGACCCCGAGGCCACCGCGCAAGCCATCGACGGCGACGGCTGGCTGCACACCGGGGATCTGGGCGCCATCGACTCGTCCGGGCGGCTGCGCATCGTCGGCCGCAAAAAGGACATGTTCATCGTGGGCGGGTTCAACGCCTACCCGGCCGAGATCGAGGGGTTCCTGCTCAACCACCCGGCCGTCGCGCAGGCGGCGGTCATCGGCGTTCCCGACGAGCGGCTCGGCCAGGTGGGCAAGGCATTCGTCGTCGCGAACGGGGCCGTGGACGCCGAGGAACTCATCGGCTGGTGCACCGAACGCATGGCCGGATTCAAGGTGCCGCGGTCGGTGGAGTTTCTCGACGCGCTTCCGCTCA